>NZ_JAAOTI010000027.1:0-125892 GCF_011297315.1 Catellatospora chokoriensis | reverse complement strand
CTACTTCCGGCCTGGCAACCTGGGTTACCCGGTGTTCGACACGGCGGTGGGCAGGGTCGGGGTGTACATCTGCTACGACCGGCACTTCCCCGAGGGCTGGCGGGCACTCGGCCTCAACGGCGCGCAGTTGGTGTTCAACCCGTCGGCCACGAGCCGAGGCCTGTCGTCCTACCTGTGGCAGCTGGAGCAGCCCGCGTCCGCGGTGGCCAACGAGTACTTCATCGGGGCGATCAACCGGGTCGGGATCGAGGACCTGGGTGACGACGACTTCTACGGCACCTCCTACTTCGTCGACCCCGAGGGCGCGTTCGTCGGCGACACGGCCGACGCGCACCAGCCGGAGCTGCTCGTCCGGGACCTGGACCTGGACCTGCTGGAGACGGTGCGCGACCGCTGGCAGTTCTACCGCGACCGCCGGCCCGACGCCTACGGCCCGCTGACCCAGGCCTGAGGAGGCACGGCGTGTACCTGCTGATCAAGGGCGGCACGGTCGTCACCGCGACCGGCGCGCACCCCGCCGACGTGCTGGTCGAGGGCGAGAAGATCGCCGGGCTGTTCTCGCCCGACAGCACCCCGCCGGTAGAGGGCGCGCAGGTGGTGGACGCGAGCGGCAAGTACGTCATCCCCGGCGCGGTCGACGTGCACACCCACATGGAGCTGCCGTTCGGCGGCACCGCTGCCTCGGACACCTTCGAGACCGGCACCCGCGCGGCCGCGTTCGGCGGCACCACCACCATCGTCGACTTCGCCGTGCAGCGCACCGGCGAACGGGTCCCCGACGGGCTGGCCGCCTGGCACGCCAAGGCCGACGGCAACTGCCACATCGACTACGGCTTCCACATGATCATCGGTGGGGTCGACGACGAGTCCCTGAAAGCCATGGACTCCCTCGTCGACGCCGAGGGCATCAGCAGCTTCAAGCTGTTCATGGCGTACCCCGGCGTGTTCTACAGCGACGACGGCCAGATCCTGCGCGCCATGCAGAAAGCCCGCGACAACGGCTCCATGATCATGATGCACGCCGAGAACGGCATCGCCATCGACGTCCTCATCGGCCAAGCCCTCTCCCGAGGCGAAACCGACCCCGTCAACCACGGCCTCACCAGACCCGCCGAACTGGAAGCCGAAGCGACCCGGCGCGCGATCTCCCTGGCCCAGGTCGCCGGCGACACCCCCCTCTACATCGTGCACCTGTCGGCGTCACAGGCCCTCGAAGCCGTCGCCGCAGCCCGCGACACCGGCCGCAACGTCTTCGCCGAGACCTGCCCCCAATACCTCTACCTCACCCTCGAAGACCAGCTCGGCGCACCAGGCTTCGAAGGCGCCAAGTGGGTCTGTTCGACTCCCCTGCGCTCCAAGCACGAGCCGCACCAGCGGGATCTGTGGCGCGGGCTGCGCACCAACGACCTGGCCGTGGTCTCCACCGACCACTGCCCCTTCTGCTTCAGGGAGCAGAAGGAACTCGGCCTCGGCGACTTCTCGAAGATCCCCAACGGCATCGGCGGCGTCGAGCACCGCGTCGACCTGCTCTACCAGGGCGTCGTCGACGGCAAGCTCTCCCTTGCCCGCTGGGTCGAAACCCTCGCCACCACCCCGGCGCGCATGTTCGGCCTCTACCCCCGCAAGGGCGTGCTCGCCCCCGGTTCCGACGCCGACATCGTCGTCTACGACCCGAACGGCCGCACCCGCATCAGCGTCGCCACCCACCACATGAACATGGACCACTCCGCCTACGAGGGCTACGAGATCGCCGGCAAGGTCGACACCGTCATCTCCCGCGGCACCGTCCTGGTCGCGAACAACGAGTTCCACGGCCACAAAGGCCACGGCCGCTACCTCCCCCGAGGCCTCTCCACCTACCTGCGATAAGGAAGGGCACCTTCACATCGCTCTGCGTAGAGGAAGGGCACCCTCTTAACCCTCAACCCCCGGCCACCCGCAGCAACGTCAGCTCGAAAGGAAAGCACACAGTGGACATCGGGGTCGTGTTCCAGCTGGACCCGCCCGCGCGGCGGGTCGTGGAGCTGTCGCAGCGTGCCGAGGCGGCCGGGTTCAGCCACGTGTGGTCGTTCGACTCACACCTGCTGTGGCAGGAGCCGTACGTCATCTACAGCGCCATCCTCGCCGCCACCGAGAAGGTCATCGTCGGGCCGATGGTCACCAACCCCGGCACCCGCGACGTCACCGTCACCGCCAGCACCTTCGCCACCCTCAACGAGATGTACGGCAACCGCACCGTCTGCGGCATCGGCCGCGGCGACTCCGCCCGCCGCACCCTCGGCCTGCCGCCCGTCGACATCGCGCACCTGCGCGAAGCCGTCGGCGTGATCCGCGCCCTGGCCAACGGGCGCGAGGCGACCCACCGCGGCATCGAGATGCAGCTGCCCTGGGTCAAGGAGTCGGCCCTGGAGGTGTGGGTCGCCGCGTACGGCCCCAAGGCGATCAAGGTGACCGGAGAGGTCGGCGACGGCTTCATCCTGCAGCTCGCCGACCTCGACATCACCGAGTGGATGATCCGGCACGTGCGCCGCGCCGCCGAGCAGGCCGGGCGTGACCCGTCCGCGGTCAAGATCTGCGTCGCCGCGCCCGCGTACGTCGGTGACGACCTGGCCCACCAGCGCGACCAGGTGCGCTGGTTCGGCGGCATGGTCGGCAACCACATCGCCGACATCGTCGCCCGGTACGGCGACCACGGCGCGGTCCCGCACGCGCTGGCCGAGTACATCAAGGGCCGGCAGGGCTACGACTACGCCGAGCACGGCCGCGCCGACAACGCGCACACCGCGTTCGTCACCGACGACATCGTGGACCGGTTCTGCGTGCTCGGCCCCGCCCAGGCCCACATCGAGAAGCTGACCCGGCTCAAGGAGCTGGGCGTGGACCAGTTCGCGGTCTACCTCCAGCACGACGACATGGACCACACCCTCGCCGCGTATGGCGACACGATCATCCCGGCGATCAAAGCGTTGGGCTGATCCCGACGGCGAGCTGCTCGATCAGAGTGCGGTACGCGTCCTTCATGGGCAGCTCGCGGTCGATCCGGATGCGGCGGCGCGTCGCGGTGACGTCGACGCTTCGCACCGGGTCGTGGCCGGGTCGGTCGTACGTCTCCCACCACAGCCCGACACCCCGGCGCTGCCAGGCGGGCAGCTCGTTGAAGTTGATCCCGTGCTGGAACAGCAGCTCGTTCTTGCCCGCGGTCGTCGCGCCGTCGAGGGCGCGCGTGGCCTGCGAGCGGCTCAACCCGGCCTCACGCAGCGTCCAGTAGCACCAGCCGTTCAGGGCGCACCGGGTCGCGTCGGACTGCCGCCAGGAGAAGTAGTCGGCCACGTCGGCGGCCGAGACGCCGAGCCAGATCCGCGAGTCGAAGTGCGCCGGCACGCCCGCGCCATGGGTGAACGTTGCGCTGGCGATACCGGCGGAGATCGAGACCAGCTTCTCCACGCTGCGGCCGAACAGGTCGAAGCCGGGCGGCAGCAGCACGGAGATCTCGTCGCTCTCGGTGTACGCGTACCGCCCGCCGAGCTCGGTCAGCAGCGCCGTCGCGGTGGTGACCATATGTCCGCTGAACCGCTCGTCGAACGGCTTGTCGAAGTGCTGCTCGGTGAACCGCGAGAAACCCCGCCCGTCCAGCCGCAGCACCGTCCACGCGCCGGGCAGCACGGTCAGGCCGTGGAAGTACTCCCGCGACCGCTGCCCGGCCTCGAACTCGTCGGCGTCCACGGTCACTCCTCCTCGTCCAGCGGCTCGACCCGAAAGCCTCCCGCACCGTCGAACCCGACGGTGTACAGCTGGTCGAACCCGTCCACCCGGCGTGGGCGGCGCAGGTCACGGAGCACCGCGCGCAGCCCGGCGTCCGGCACCCGGGTGCGGTCGTCGCGGGCGGCGTTCCGGGCCGCCGAGCCCGCCGGATCGGGCGGGAACCAGTACCCGACGACGCTCGCACCGTACTCACGGGCGGCATCGATCAGGGGCTGCCACTGCGCCGGGGACGGGTTCGTGTTGTCGACCACCACGCTGCACCCTGCGGCGAGCGCCTCGCCGACCAGCCGCATCTCCCGGACCTGCCGGTGGCGGGCGTTGCGGAAGTCGTCCTTGCTCACCACCGCCCGGCCGTCGGCCAGCACCGTCCGGCAGAAGGTGCTCTTGCCCGACGCCTGCAACCCGATCAGCACCGCCACCTCGACCGGCATCTCAGCATCCCGCGAACCGGGCACCACGCCATCGGCGCGGTCCACGCGGGCAGGGATGCGGTTCACCCGCGAGAGTGTGCCCGGTCCCCTACAACCACCACCACCCGGCTCCACCACACCCACACCCCGCTCGGCAGGCACCCTCGCCGATCACCTGCAGTTTCGGGGGAACTGCAGGTATCAACGCAGGCATTGCTGCACTTTCCCCGAAACTGCAGGTGCCGGCCGCCCCGCTCAGCGCACGTCGGCGGCGTTGCGGTTGCGGGGGCGCCGGATGGTGCCGGATGGTCGCGCCCGGCGCCGGGACGGGCGACCGGCCGCGCTCCGCCCCGGCACACACGCGGTCGGAGCCGGCCGGGGCGGCGGCGGCACGACGGGCCGCCGCCGCCTGCGACACCTGGCCAGGACGGCCGACGACAGCGCGGCGAGCATCCCGGCCAGCAGCGCACCGCAGGGCATGACCGTTGCCTCCTCAGCCGTCCCGGACGTCAGGCCTCGACCAGCTCGGGCTCCGGCGCGGGGGCGGGCAGGTCGACGCTGGACCGCAGGGTGATCTTCGGCAGGGCGAGCGCGGCGAGCACGCCGACCACCCCGATGGCCGCCGACACCAGGAAGATGTGGCCGGTGGCGTCGCCGTACGCCTCCCGCACGATCGCCTGGGCGGCGGGCGGCAGGGCCTTGAGGTTGAGCGAGCCGCCGCCCGCCCCGGCAGGCAGGCCCGCGGCCGCGAGGTGGGACAGGATGGTCGTCTTGACCCGCTCGGCGAGGATCGCGCCGAGCACGGACACGCCGATGGTGCCGCCGAGCGAGCGGAAGAAGGTGACCGCGCCGGTCGCCGCGCCCAGGTCCTTCAGCGCGGCCGTGTTCTGCACGGCGAGCACCAGGTTCTGCATGGTCATGCCGACGCCGGCCCCGGCCAGCAGCATGCCCGCGCCGACGAAGGCCAGCGGCGTGTCGTGGTCGATGAAAGACAGGCCGAGGAAGCCTACGACCAGCACGATCGCGCCGGTGACGATGTACGGCTTGACCTTGCCGGACGTGGTGACCATGCGGCCGGTGACCGTCGAGGAGATCAGCACGCCGAGCATCATCGGCATGGTGAGCAGGCCCGCCTCGGTCGGCGTGTAGCCGCGCCCGACCTGGAAGTACTGGCCGAGGAACACCGCGCCGCCGAACATGGCCATGCCCACGGCGAGGCTGGCGAGGATGGCGAGGGCGGGCACCCGCTGCCGGATCACGTCGAGCGGCACGACCGGCCGCTCGGCGCGGCGTTCGACCAGCACGGCGAGGCCGAGCACGACCAGCGCGCACAGCACCATGGCGGCGGTCTGCCAGGACAGCCAGGCGAACGAGTTGCCGACGAAGGACACCCAGATCAGCAGGGTGCTCACGCCGACGGCGATCAGCCCGGCGCCGAGGTAGTCCACCTTGCCCTTCGACCGGGCGCCCGCCGGCAGGTGCAGGGTGAACTGCAGCATGAAGAACGCGATGACGGCGATGGGCACGCCGATGAAGAAGCACCAGCGCCAGCCCAGCCACGAGGTGTCCACGATCAGGCCGCCGAGCAGCGGCCCGGCCAGCGTTGCCACGGCCATGACGCCGCCGAGGTAGCCGTTGTAGCGGCCGCGCTCGCGCGGCGGGATCATCGCCGCGATCACGATCTGCACCAGGGCCTGCAGGCCCCCGACGCCGATGCCCTGGAACGCGCGCGCGGCGATGATCTGCGGGGTGTCCTGCGCGAAGCCGCTGATCAGCGAGCCGAGCACGAAGATGCCGATGGCGATCTGGACGAGCAGCTTCTTGTCGAACATGTCCGCCAGCCGCCCCCAGACCGGGGTGGTGGCGGTCGCGGCGAGCAGGGTCGACGTGACGACCCAGGTGTACTGCGTCTGGGTGCCGTTCAGCTCGCCGACGATGCGGGGCAGTGCGGTCGACACGACGGTCGAGCTGATCATGGCGACGAACAGCACGAGCAGCAGCCCGCTCAGGGACTCCAGGATCTCGCGGTGGTTCATGCGTACGGGTGGGGACACGGTGCTCATGCGAGGCAGCCTCGCACAAACTTGCGCAGTGCGCAAAATTACACTGCACGCAACTATGCCGTGACGGCACGAATTTCTCCGATGACCTCGGTCCATCGAGGACCGCGACTCGGCCGGCGGTGCGCGCCGGTCAGGCCGCGGGCAGCGGATACCGCGAGCGCAGCCGGGCCAGCTCCGGCGGGTGCACGTTCGCGGCGCTGAGATCCTGGTCGTAGTGGGCCAGCACGCGCCGGTCCATGACGGCCCGCCACAGCGGCGGCACCAGCGCCACGACGATCATCGTGGCGTAGCCGGCGGGCAGCTGCGGCGAGCTGTCGAAGCTGCGCAGCACCTGGTAGCGCCGCAACGGGTTGGCGTGGTGGTCGCTGTGGCGCTGCAACTGGAACAGGAAGACGTTGGTGACGACCCGGTCGCTGTTCCAGCTGTGCCGCGGGTCGACCTTGTCGTAGCGGCCCGTGGCGTTACGCGAGCGGGCCAGCCCGTAGTGCTCCAGGTAGTTCACCACTTCGAGCAGCGCGAAGCCGACCACCGCCTGCCCGGCCAGCAGCGGCAGCACCACCGGCCCGAACCAGGCGGTGAGCCCGGCGAACAGCACCACCGTCATGACCCAGGCGTTGAGGACGTCGTTGCGCCAGGTCCACGGGGTGCGCCCGCGCAGCCGGAACCTCGCGCTCTCCAGCCGCCAGGCCGAACGCAGGCTGCCCAGCACCGTACGCGGCAGGAAGGTCCAGAAGCTCTCCCCCAGCCGGGCGCTGGCCGGGTCCTCCGGGGTGGCCACCCGCACGTGATGGCCGCGGTTGTGCTCGACGTAGAAGTGCCCGTAGCCGGTCGGCGCGAGTGCGATCTTCGACAGCCACCGCTCCAGGCGCTCGCGCTTGTGCCCCAGCTCGTGCGCGGTGTTGATGGCGATGCCGTTCACGATGCCGATGCTGAGCACCAGCCCGGCCGCGCCGAACGGGCTCAGCCCGCCGCGCGCCCACACGGCGCAGCAGGCGGCCAGTGCCGCGTACTGCAGGGGCAGGTAGAGGTAGGTGAGCACGCGGTAGTAGCGCGAGCGCTGCAGCGCGGCGACCGCCTCCTCGGGCGGGTTCTGCCGGTCGTCGCCGACCAGCAGGTCGACGAGCGGGATGAGTCCGAACACGACGGCAGGGGTGAGCCACCAGCCCCACTCGTGCCCGCCGCGGGCGCTGGCCAGGCCCTGGAAGGGCAGCGTGGGCACGAGCAAGGCCGCGGGCCAGAGCCAACGGCGGGGGTCGCGCCAGGTCGCTTCGCTCATGGTCGCCTCCGCGATGAGGGGTGTACGGCGAGAATCCCACCGCCATCGACTGTTGACAATCACGAGTATTTTGTAAAGTCATGGGATGTCGCCCGTATCCCGCCGACCGTTTCCGGCACTGATCGCGCCGTCGCGGCCCGATCGCGACACCACGCGGGCGGCGATCGTGGCCGCCGCCCGGGAGCTGACCGTCACCCGCGGCTGGGCCGAGGTGCGCATGGCGGGGGTCGCCGAGCGGGCCGGGGTGAGCCGGCAGACCGTCTACAACGAGTTCGGCGGGCGCGCCGGGCTGGCCGACGCCATGGCCGCCGCCGAGATCGAGCTGTTCACGGCGGGCGTACGCGCGGCCCTGTTCGCGCACGGGTCGCAGGTGCGGGCTGCGGTCGCCGCCGCGGCGCGGTTCGCGCTGGACGAGGCGGCCGCCAACCCGCTGATCCGCGTCATCCTGACCAGCTCCCGCGGCGGCGCGGATCCGCTGCTGCCCTACCTGACCACCCGGTCCGACGTGGTCATGGCCGCCGCGGCGGTGCCGCTGCTGGAGTGGGCCGGCGCCTTCCTGCCCGCGGTCGAGCCCGACGAGCTGGCGTTCGCCGCCGACACCGTCATCCGCCTGGTGGTGAGCCACATCGTGCTGCCACTGCGGCCGGTCGGGCACACCGCCGAGGCGCTCGCCGGACTCGTCGTGCTGCTGCTCGACGCGTCGCGGCGGCACGCGCCCCGCTGACCGGAACCCGCCGCGTCGGGTACACGCCATGGCGTTTTGTCCATGTTAGGGATACGTCGCCGGTAAACTGAGCCCGACAGCTGTGCCCCGGACGGGCTGCGCCCCGAACAGGACGGGGGAACGGGTGTGAAGACCTGGCACATGGTGGCGGCGCTGGCCGCCGCGGCCGTGCTGACCCTGACCATCGGGTTGTTCCCGGCCCGCGCGGCGGGCCCGGACGGCTGCCCGCAGGCGGCCTTCGGCTTCACGTCCGACGAGCGCGACCGGATGCACGCCGCCGTCGACAAGACCCGCGCCGCCGCGCAGGCTCCCGGGATCACCGCCGGGGTGTTCGTGCCCGGCCGCGGCAGCTGGATCTGCGTGATCGGGGTGTCCGATCAGGAGACCGGCCGGGCGATGAACGCCGCCGACCGGTTCCGCGTCGGCAGCATCACCAAGACGTTCACCGGGACCGCCGTGCTGCAACTGGTCGACCGCGGGCTGATCGGCCTGGACGAGCCGCTCAGCCGATACGTCGACTGGCCCGACGGCAACGCGATCACGATCCGGCAGCTGATGAACATGACCGCCGGCGTCTACGACTACACCGAGGACCCGGAGTTCCAGAAGCGCTACCAGGCCGATCCGGCGGGCTCCTTCGGGCCGCGCGACGCACTCGACATCGCCCGTAACCATGAGCCCTACTTCCCGCCGGGCAAGGGCTTCCATTACTCCGACACCAACTACATCCTGCTGGAGACGGTCGTCGAGCGGGTCACCGGCCGGGCGATCGGCGACCTGATCGAGGAGGACATCGTCGACAAGCTCGGCCTGGCCTCGACCGGCTACCCCACCACGCCCGCGCTCGAACCGCCGTACGCGCGCGGCTACGACGAGACGCCCGACCCGGGCGACGCCGATGCGCTGCGCGACGTCACCTACTCCAACCCCGGCTACGCCGGAGCCGCCGGGGCGATGACGTCCAACCTGCGCGACCTGCGCGTCTGGGCCGCGGAACTGGCCAACGGCGCGCTGATCAGCGAGCGCCTGCAGCGCGAACGCCTGCAGACGGTGCCGCTGGCCAAGGACGCGCAGGTGTCGTACGGGCTGGGCATCGCCGACTGGGGCGGCTGGCTCGGCCACAACGGCACCATCCTGGGTTACAACACCGCGATGTTCTACCTGCCGGAGACCGGGGCGGTCATCGTGGTGGAGATCAACCGGTCCGCACTGGACACCGACCACGCGACGCCGCTGTTCGGCGAGCTCGCCAAAATCCTCTACCCGGACCGGTGACCCCGTGTCGCAGCCGTCGCAGGCGCCCACCGCGTGGCAGGCGGTCCCGCTCGACGAGCGCATCGCGTGGGCCCGCCACAACATGGTGCTGACCGCGCGCGCCGCGGCGGCGCTGCCGCCGCTGCACGGGGTGCGGCTGGCCTGCACCGTCCACCTGGACCTGAAGATCCTGCTCGCGATCGAGGCGTTCGCGCGGGCGGGCGCGCAGGTGGCGGTCGTGCCCGCCAACCCGCACACCACGCAGTGGGACGTGGTCGGCTGGCTGCACGCCGAGGGCGTGGAGACGGCGTTCACCCGGTTCGCCGACGAGGAGCGGGCGGCCGCGGCGTGCGTGGAGTGGGCCCCGACGCACGCGCTGGAGATGGGCGCGGTGGTGATGACCACGGCCGCGCGGGCGGGATACACCGGGCTGTCGGCCGGGGTCGAGGTCACCCGCACCGGCGTCGACCGGCTGTTCCGGGTCGAGGTGCGCCATCCGGTGTTCGACCTGGACGCGGTGCCGCTCAAGACGGTCCTGCACAACCGGTTCGCCGTCGGGACCAGCACCTGGGCCACCCTGACCGCACGCACCAACGTCACGTTGCACGCCAAGTCGGTGCTGGTGGTCGGCTACGGCGAGGTGGGCGCGGGGCTGGCCCGCACCGCGCGGGCGAACGGCGCGCAGGTCCTCGTCGCCGAGCCCGACCCGTCCCGGCGCGCGGTCGCCTCCTACGAGGGCTACCGCGTCGGCACGGCCGACGAGCTGATCACCGACGCCGACGTCGTCGTCACCGCGACCGGCCGCCCCGGCTCACTGCCCGCCCGCCTGTTCGCCCGGGCCAAAGACGGCTGCCTCCTGCTCAACTCCGGCCACACCGACGACGAGATCGAGGTCGACGCGCTCGGCCCCGGCCGCCCCGTCATCCCCCACCTCACCGCCCACCGCTACGGCGACCGCGAACTGTTCCTCTTCGCCGGCGGCCGCATCGCCAACCTGGTCGCCGGCGACGGCGACAGCCTCAACGTCTTCGACACCACGGAAGCCCTGATGATCGCCTCCCTCGCCTGGACCATCACCGAAGGCTCCACCTACCCACCCGGCCTCCACCCCCTCCCCACCACCGCCTGGCGCCCCGCCACCCCCTGAGGAGCGGCGACGATCTTGCGTGGACTGTGGGGATGACACACTCGAAAACCCCAAAACGGCAACAGTTCGCGCAAGATCGTTTTGATCATGGGCTGGTTGATCTCAGTGCGTGGTCAGCGGGCGATGGCGAGGTTGTCGGGGGCGCATACTGGCGGCCGTGCCTGAGACCTCTTTGCCGTCTGTGATCGCGTTGTCGCCGGTGGAGCAGCCGCCGGATGCCACGGTGCGGTTGCCGGGTTCCAAGAGCATCACCAACCGGGCGCTGCTGTGCGCCGCGCTCGCCGACGGCGAGAGCACGTTGAGCGGGGTGCTGTTCGCCGACGACACCCGGGCCATGCTGGGCGCGGCGGCCGCGCTGGGCGCGCAGGTCACGGTGGACGAGGCGGCGGCCACGGTGACGGTGCGCGGCGCCGACCCGCGACTGGCGACCGCGCCGGTGTCGGTGTTCGCCAACCAGTCCGGCACCACCGCCCGCTTCCTGCTGCCCGCGCTGGCCCTGCGCCCGGCGCGCGGGGTGCTCGACGGGGACGCCCAGCTGCGCGCCCGGCCGTTCGGACCGCTGGTCGAGGCGCTGCGCACGCTCGGCGCGCGGGTCGAGGAACCGGCCGAGGCGGGCCGGCTGCCACTGGCCGTGACCGGCCCGGTGCACGGCGGCCGGGTCCCGCTGCCGGGGCACCTGTCCAGCCAGTTCCTGTCCGGGCTGCTGATGGCCGGACCGCTGATGCGCGACGGGCTGGCCGTGGAGCTGACCTCGCCGCTGGTCTCGGTGCCGTACGTGACCATGACGGCCGCGGTGATGGCCGCGTTCGGCGTGCAGGCCGACGGGCTGGGCGTCGCCCCAAGCCGATACCGGGCCGCCGAGTACGCGATCGAGCCCGACGCGAGCGCCGCGTCGTACTTCCTGGCCGCGGCGGCGATCACCGGCGGACGGATCACCGTGGCCGGACTGGGCGCGGGCAGCCTGCAGGGCGACGTGCGCTTCGCCGACGTGCTGGAGCGGATGGGCGCGCGGGTGTCCCGGACCGCCGACGGCATCACCGTGACCGGCGGCGGCACGCTGCGCGGCGTCGACGTCGACATGGCCGACATCTCCGACACGGCCCAGACCCTGGCCGCGGTCGCGGTGCACGCCGACGGCCCGACCCGGGTGCGCGGCATCGGCTTCATCCGCGAGAAGGAGACCGACCGGCTGGCCGCGGTCGTCACCGAGCTGCGCCGGGCCGGCATCGACGCCGAGGAGCACGCGGACGGCTTCACCATCCGGCCGGGCCGGCCCGCGCCGACGCGCTTCGACACGTACGGCGACCACCGGATGGCGATGAGCCTGTCGCTGCTCAGCCTTCGCTCGCCCGGCATCGAGATCGACAACCCGCGGTGCGTCGCGAAGACCTACCCGGGTTTCTTCGCGGACCTGTCGCGGGTCACCGCCCGAGCGTGAAGGATCAAGCCTTATGGAGTACGTGAAGCTGGGCCGCACCGGCCTCGACGTGTCACGGCTGAGCCTGGGCTGCATGAGCTACGGCGACCCGAGCCTGGGCAGCCACACCTGGACGCTGCCCGAGGACGAGTCCCGCCCGTTCATCAAGCGGGCGCTGGAGCTCGGGGTCAACTTCTTCGACACCGCCAACGTGTACTCGCTGGGCAGCAGTGAGGAGATCCTGGGCCGGGCGCTGCGCGACTTCGCCGACCGTGACGAGGTCGTCATCGCCACCAAGGTGTGGGGCGTGATGCGCGAGGGCCCCAACGGCCGGGGCCTGTCCCGCAAGGCGATCATGACGGAGATCGACCACAGCCTGCGCCGGCTCGGCACCGACTACGTCGACCTGTACCAGATCCACCGGTTCGACCCGCACACGCCGCTGGAGGAGACCCTGGAGGCGCTGCACGACGTGGTCAAGGCGGGCAAGGCACGCTACCTCGGCGCGTCCTCGATGTACGCCTGGCAGTTCGCCAAGGCGCTGCACACCGCCGACGCGCACGGCTGGACCCGGTTCGCCACCATGCAGAACCACTACAACCTGATCTATCGCGAGGAGGAGCGGGAGATGCTGCCGCTCTGCCTCGACGAGGGCATCGGGGTGATCCCGTGGAGCCCGCTGGCCCGCGGCCGGCTGACCCGCGAGCCCGACGCGGTGACCGCCCGCACCAAGGACGACGCCTTCGGTGAGGGCCTCTACGCCAAGACGGAGGCAGCCGACCAGGCCGTCATCGCCGAGGTGGCCCGGATCGCCCGCGAGCGCGGCGTGCCCCGCGCCCAGATCGCGCTGGCCTGGGTGGCGAGCCGGCCGGGCGTGGTCGCGCCGATCGTCGGCGCGACGAAACCGCAGCACCTGGAGGACGCGGTGGCGGCATTGGACCTCACGCTGAGCGCGGACGAGGTGGCCGCGCTGGAGCAGCACTACGAGCCGCACCGGATCGCCGGGCAGTGACACGCGCGGACCGGCGCGTGAACCGGTAGCGTGTGCCCAGCCGTGGCTGGTGCCACACAACAGACATGACGGTCGGCGGAGATTCGAGGATTCGTGAGCGGACAGGTGAAGGACCAGACGGAAGCCCGGCGGGCGACCAAGGCGGAGCGGCGGGAGGCCCGGGTCGCCGCGGCGCGGGCGGCCAAGCGCAAGAAGATCGTGTACGGCATGCTCGGCACGTTCTTCGGCACGATCCTGCTGATCGGCTTCGCCTTCGTGGTGTTCAAGGACGGCGGCGACAGCTCCACGGCCGCGCAGCCGGGCGCCTCGACCAGCGCCGGGGCGAGCCCGGCGGCGGACCCCAACGCCGCCGACCCGAACGCTCCCGCGCCCGACGCGAAGTTCCCGCCGCTGCCCCCGGGCGCCGACCCCGCGCTGGGCACCAAGCCGGTGGTCACCAAGGGTGAGGGCACCCCGAAGGAGCTGAAGGTCACCACCCTGATCCAGGGCAAGGGCGCCACGGTCAAGGCCGGCGACAACATCACGGTGAACTACGTCGGCGTCAAGTACCCCACCGGTGAGCAGTTCGACGCGTCCTGGGACAGCAAGCAGGCGTTCCCGGTGACCATCGGCGTCGGCCAGGTCATCCCCGGCTGGGACCAGGGTCTGGTCGGCGTGAAGGTCGGCAGCCGGGTGCAGCTCGACATCCCGGCCAACCTGGCGTATGGCGACGGCCCGGACTCCCGGCTGCCCGGCCCGCTGCGTTTCGTCGTCGACGTGCTCGGGATCAACCCCGCCTGATCCGCGTCCCTCGCGGTGCTCCGCCCCCGGCTGCCCGGCAGCCGGGGGCGGAGTCGTCCGCGCCCCCGGATGACGGGCGATGGCCCCGCAGCCGAATGGGCAAAATGCCTCAAATCAGCGCCCTTCGGGCTATGGTCGAGCAGCGGAACATGGCTCGTCCGGTGCGCCGCCACGCTCGCGGCCCGGCGGCCCGTCCACGTTCCGCGGGCGGCACGAAGGAGAGGGCGATGGCAACGAGCAAGATCAGCTGGATCACCGCCGGGCTGGTGTCCGCGGCGGCCGCGGGCGTCGGCGCCGTGCTGGCGTACCGGCGCCGCCGCAACCAGGCGACCGAGGACAGCTACACGGCGCTGGCCGGACTGAGCTCACACCAGAACGGCAAGCACAAGAAGGAACGGATCCCGCGCAAGCTCAAGAAGAGCCGCGCGCACGCCGAGGCGCTGGCCTCCGGGCACGGCGGCCAGCACTGGTGAGGCTCAGCGGGGCGTACGCTCCCCCGCCTCCACCGCGATCGCCAGCACGTTCTCCGGCGGCGGCAGCGGGCACGTGCCGTACTCGGTGAACGCGCAGGGCATGTTGACGGCGCGGTTGAAGTCGACGACCACCGCGCCGTCGACGCCCGGCTCGGCCACCGACAGCGAGCGGGCCCCGCCGTGCGTCGACACGCCGCTGGTCGCGTCGCGGAACAGCACGGACAGGCTGCCGTCACCGGCGTCCATGGCGGTCAGCGCCAGCGGCGCACCGTCGAGCTCGAAGCGCAGCACACCACGGGCGATCTGGTCATGGGTGAGTCCCGGGATCACCGCGCCGACGGTCACCGGGCGGGGCGTCTCGTAGGCCTCGAAGACCGCGTCCAGCGCCCAGCGCGCGTCGAGGGCGAACATCGGCACGCCGGTGAAGCCGGTCCGGGTGGGCGCCTGCGGGTCGCGCACGCGCAGGGCGTACGCCCCGCCGCGCTGGATGATCTCGACGAGCCGGTCGCCGTGTTCGAGCGTGATGCCCGCGCCGCCCTCGACCGGGCTGAGCACCAGCTCGCCTTCGACGGGTTCACCGGCATGACTGAGCCCGTCGGCGAGTGCGGCCAGCAGCAGCGCGCCGTCGTCGTGCACGCTCCAGCGCCCCGGCACACCGGGCAGCACGACCTCCTCGGCGGGCAGCCAGTGCAGCGCGGTGAGGCTCAGCCAGCCGTGCGGTTCACGCAGCTCCTGCTCACGGGCGGCACGCCAGGCGTCCCACTCCTCGGTCAGCGTCTGGGGGTCGACAACCATGTCAGGCCCTCCTCCTCGGCGACGGCGCTCCCGGCAGCCTGCCACGACGGCAGCGCTCCCGCAAGATCAGCACATGCGCCCAACGGGTTCCCCCGAGTGACCGGACCCACCTCAACCGAACCGGCCGACCGGACACGGCTCGCACTCACCTGCCGCAACCCACCTGCCGCAACTCGTAAAGAGTCGCGGGGTCGTCCCGGCCTCGTGGCCGCGAGTGCTCAAGAGTTGCGGCGGGTGGGGGTCGGGGCGGGTTGGTCAGGGGGTGATGGGCAGGCCCGCGGTCTGCCAGGCGGCGAAGCCGCCCGCGAGGTCGGTGGCCCGGTGCAGGCCGAGGTCCTGCAGCGCCGCCGCCGCCAGCGAGGACGTGTAGCCCTCCTGGCAGAAGACCACGACCGGCAGGTCGTAGCGCCCGGCCACCGGCAGCCGGGCGTCGCTGCGCGGGTCGAACCGCCATTCGAGGACGTTGCGCTCGACGATCAGCGCGCCGGGGATGCCGCCGTGCGCGGCACGCTGCGCGGCGGGCCGGATGTCCACCAGCAGCGCCCCGTCCCCCTGGGCAGCCGCGGCCTGCGCCGCGTCGAGGCGGGTCAGCCGCGAGCGGGCCTCGGCGAGGATCTCGTCGATGCCGCGCGAGCCGGCGGGCGCGATCGAATCGGTCTGCACGCTCACCACTGTGCCCCCGCCCGGTCGACGGCCGCCACCAGCAACCGTCCATGCTGGAACCGGTAGCGGGTCATGGTCGTCAGCTCGGGCCCGTACACGTGCACGCTGACGGCGGGCTCCGGACCGGCGTTGACGATCTGGTGCACATGGTGCTCGCCGAACTGGCGGGCCGCCCCCGCGCTCAGCACGCGGCCGGTGAGCGCGGCGGAGCCGTCGGGCCCGGTCACGGTGCGCTCGGTCAGCCTGCCTGCGACCACCACGAACGCGCCCGCGCTGCCGCCGTGGTCGTGCAGGTCGGTCTCCTGGCCGGGCAGCCAGGTCAGCAGCCACGCCTCGACACCGGAGCCGGCGAGCAGCCGGTGGTACCAGCGCTGCACCGGGTCGAACCGCGGCGCGACGGGCCAGTCGGCGGGGTTGTCGGCCAGGCGGCGGGCCGTGCTCAGATGGTCGGCCCGGACCCCGGTGGCGACGATCATTTCAGATCACCTGCTTTTCCTAGCGGCTTTGTAGGAATTACACCACCAGGTCGGGCCGGGCACAACAGGAAACGCCGATCCGGATCGTGGCGTGTGCCACGAACCGGACCGGCGTACGACGGAAAGGGGTTGCGAAGCGGGCAGGAGTGGGCCGACCGGATCGCCGCCGACCGCGCCGTGGCATACCGGATCAGTTTCGACCCACAGCGGCAGTGCTGGTATCTGCCCGCGTCCTGGCAGTACCCGCCCGCACCCACCATCGGCCTCGCGGTGCCCTGGCCTCGGGGTGTGTCGGCGTGGACGCCAACGACGACCACCTGGCCGCCTGGCACCTGGACGTGCACGGCAACCCGACCGGTGCGCCGCGCCGGTTCGGCTACCACCTGTCCGGCACCGCCGCCCACCGCGACGCGCAGGTCCGCCATGCCCTCACCCGGCTACTGCACTGGGCCAAAACCAGCGGCGTGAAAGCGATCGCGGTCGAAGACCTCGACTTCGCTACTGAGAAGACCCGCGAGAAGCACGGCCGTAGGAAGCGGTTCCGCCAGCTCATCTCGCGTTTCCCGACCGGCCGGCTGCGGGCCAGGCTCGTATCGATGGCCGACCAGACCGGCATCACCATCGTGGCCGTCGACGCCGCCTACACCTCCAAGTGGGGCGCCGAACACTGGCACAAGCCCCTCGACACCCCCACCAGGAAGATCACCCGGCACGACGCCGCGAGCATCGTGATCGCAAGACGCGCCCAGGGACGCAAGGCCCGGCGACGGACGTCACCGCCCCCACCCGACCGGAGCGATCGGGTGGGGCATCGGAGCGCCCAGGCCAGGCCAAGCGTCGCTGGGCGTGAGGGACCCCGCCGCCGCATTCCCGGACCGCGCACACGATGCCCGTCGCCGGACTGCGACCCGAACGCGGGCGACCAGTGTGCTCAACACCGTTCGGGGCACACGACTGAGCATGTGCAACTCATGCACAGTCAGTAGGAACGGTCAGTCCTTGGCGAGCGACCGGGCGATCACCATACGCTGGATCTGGTTGGTGCCCTCGACGATCTGCAGCACCTTGGCCTCGCGGAAGTAGCGCTCGACCGGGTGGTCGGCCACGTAGCCGGCCCCGCCGAGCACCTGCACCGCGTCGGTCGCGACCTGCATGGCCATGTCGGTGGCGAACAGCTTGGTCTTGGCCGCCTCGATCGAGTACGGCAGACCCGCGTCGCGCAGCCGGGCCGCGTGCAGCATCAGCGCCCGCGCCGCGGAGATCTGCGTGGCCGAGTCGGCCAGCATGAAGCCCAGGCCCTGCAGGTCGATGATCGGCTTGCCGAACTGCACCCGCTCCCGGGCGTAGTTGACGGCATAGTCCAGCGCACCCTGGGCCAGGCCGATCGCGCACGCGGCGATGCCCAGGCGGCCCGAGTCCAGCGCGCCCATCGCGATCCGGAAACCCTCGCCCTCGCCGCCGACGAGCCGCTCGGCGGGCACCACCGCGTCGTCGAACGCGATCTGGGCGACCGGCGACGAGCGCAGGCCCATGGTCTTCTCCCGGGTCTGCGGGTGCAGGCCGGGCGTGTCCGCCGGAGCCAGCAGGCAGGAGATGCCCTTCGGGCCGGGGCCGCCGGTGCGGCAGAAGACGTTGTAGAAGTCGGCCACGCCCGCGTGGGTGATCCACGCCTTGGTCCCGCTCACCCGGTAGGCGTCGCCGTCGCGCGTCGCCTTCGTGGTCAGGTTCGCCGCGTCGGACCCGCCGGCGGGCTCGGACAGGCAGTACGCGCCGAGCAGCTCGCCGCCGATCAGGTCGGGCAGCCAGCGCTCGCGCTGCGCCGCGGTGCCGTGGTGGGCCAGCGGGTAGCAGGCCAGGGTGTGCACGCTGACCGTCTCCGCGATGCCGACCCAGCGGCTGGCGAGGATCTCCAGCACCTGCAGGTAGACCTCGTACGGCTGCTCCGCACCGCCGTACTCGGCGGAGTAGGGCAGGCCGAGCAGGCCGGAGCGGCCCAGGGTGCGGATCAGCTCGCGGGGGAACTCCCCGCGCGCCTCGAAGTCGTCGGCGTGCGGCGCGAGCTCCTTGTCCGCGATCTCGCGGGTGAGTTCGAGCAGGTCGTGTGCTTCGGGGGTGGGAAGCAGTCGGGTAACGCTGGGCATGACGCCAGCTTAACGGTCGTTAGGTGAGTCTGCCCGGTCGGATCATGCCCACCCCACGCGGTGATCGCCAGCAGGCCACTCAGGTAACTGCGCGAGAGACCGCGAACAGCCGGAAGTCCTCCACCGGGGTGCGCCGCAGCTCCCCCCGCCACACCGCGGGCAGGACCCGCCACAGCGACACCAGGTATGCCGGTACACCGAACGCCAGCGCCGTGCCGGCGAACCACAACAACGCCAGTCTGCCCACGCGCGGCACGGTAGCCGTCCGGCACCGCCCTGTCAGCCCACCGCCGACCGCGAAAGGGCCTGCGCTCGGCACCGTTTCCGACCAGACCGGGCCGGGAAAGGACATAGTGGAGGTGAACGCAGCGCAGGGAGGCGGGCCATGAGTGTCGGGCTGACCGGGCCGATCGTGGTGGGCGTGGACGGTTCGCCGGCCGCCGCGACCGCGCTGCGCTGGGCGGCCGACGAGGCCGCGCTGCGCGAGCTGCCTCTGAAGATCGTCTACGTGAGCGAGGACCCCGGGCCGCGGCTCGGTGACGGCGTCGCGGAGGCGGCGCTGTCCTCGGCCGGCCACTCGGTGACCGAGCACGCGATGACCGCGGTCCGCGCGATGCGGCCGGACATCACGCTCACCAGCGAGGTGCTGCGCGACGACCCGGCGCACGGACTGATCAGGGAGTCGGAGTCCGCGGCCCTGGTGGTCGTCGGCAGCCGGGGGCACGGCGGCTTCCACGACCTGATGCTCGGCTCGACGAGCCTGCAGGTGTCGATGCACGCCCGGTCCGCGGTCGCCGTGGTGCGCCCGCCGGCCGCTCCGGAGCAGGCGGGCATCGGCGCGGTGGGCCGGATCGTGGTCGGCGTCGACGGCTCGCCGCAGTCGGGCGCCGCGCTGGCGTTCGCCTTCGACGAGGCCGGCCGGCGCGGCTGCGGTATCACCGCGGTGCACGCCTGGCTGGGACCGATCACGACCGGCGCGGCAGGCATGCCGTTCGTGTACGACGTCGACACGCTGCGCGAGCAGGAGGAGTCGGTGCTGGCCACGGCCGTGGCGGGCTGGCACGACCGCTACCCGCACGTCGAACTGGAGCGCATCACCATGGAGTCCTCCGCCGCGGCCGCGCTGACCGAGCAGTCCATGGGCGCCCAGCTGGTGGTGGTCGGCTGCCGGGGCCTGGGCGGGTTCACCGGCCTGCTGCTGGGCTCGGTCAGCCAGGCGCTGATCCACCATGCGGGGTGCCCGGTGGTGGTCGCGCACCTCCGGGGCGAGGCCGGAAAATAATCGGAGCAAGGGTTGACATGCCGGATATGCCGGTCTAACGTGAGAAGTGAAGCCCGACCGATCTCATAAGTGAGATAAGCCGGGCTTCCCGCATGTCCGGGGCAGGTCCGGGCTCAGTCGCCCGGCTGCGACGGTTTGGTGGCCAGCGGTAGCACATACCAGAGCAGGATGTAGATCAGGGCCATGCCGCCGCCCAGGAAGCCCGCCCAGCGCACCCCCGCCACCACGTCCACCACCAGGTAGATCGCCAGCACGATCGCGGTCATCTCGAAGAACAGGCCGAACTGCGCCAGCACGTGCGCGGTGCGCACGATCTGCGGCTTGCGCCCCTCCCGGAACGACAGCCGGTGGTAGCTGACCGGCGCGATGAGCAGGGCCGCGGCGAGCGCGCTGCAGACGAAAGTGACCACGTACAGCACCCGCTCGGTGCCGTTGATCTTCTCGAAGCCCACCGAGAACGGCAGCGTCAGCAGGAACGCGAACAGGATCTGCACGCCGGTCTGCGCGACCCGCAGCTCCTGCAGCAGCTCCGAGTAGTTGCGGTTCCAGCGCTCGTCGGGTTCCTCCCCCGACTCCTGCCGCCTGTCGCCGTCGATGTCCGTCACTGTGGTCCTCCGCATTGCCAGCCTATGCCCGGCAGGGCGGAGGTCATGCCGACTCCGGCGGGCGGGGTTTACCCGGCGTTCTCCGCCAGCGCGTCGACCAGCCGGCGGCACGGGCTCGCCAGGTTCCACCGCTCGGCCAGCGCCAGCAGCCGGTCCGGGTCGCGCGGCGCCGCGGGCAGGGTCAGGTCGTGCTCGGGCAGCTTCAGATCGGTGGCCACCCGCACCACCTTCGGCGCGACGGCCAGGTAGCCGGCGGCCGCCTCCAGCTTGGTGCGCAGACCCGGCGCGAAGTCGGCCGACGGGTCGGCCACCGCCGCGACGATCGCGTCCAGGCTGCCGTAGCGCTCGATCAGCCGGGCGGCGGTCTTCTCCCCCACGCCCGCCACGCCGGGCAGGCCGTCGCTCGGGTCGCCGCGCAGCGCCGCGAAGTCGGCGTAGCCGCCCGCCGGGACGCCGTACTTGGCCAGCACCGCGGCCTCGTCGCAGTCCTCCAGCTTGGCCACGCCGCGCCCGACGTAGAGCAGCCGCACCCCGCGCTCGTCGTCGACGAGCTGGAACAGGTCGCGGTCGCCGGAGACCACCTCGACCGGCGCGGCCTGGGTCGCGGCGAGCGTGCCGAGCACGTCGTCGGCCTCGTTGCCGTCCACTCCGTAGGCGACGATGCCGAACGCGTCGAGCACCTCCAGCAGCAGGTCGACCTGCGGCACCAGCTCGTCGGGCACCTCCTCGCCGCCCGCGGGGGCCACCCGGTGCGTCTTGTAGGTGCTGATCAGCGCCACCCGCCAGGCCGGCCGCCAGTCGTAGTCCAGCGCGCACACGAGCCGGCCGGGCCGGCGGCCCTTCACCAGCGTGGTGACCATGTCGAGGAAGCCGCGCACCGCGTTGACCGGGGTGCCGTCCGGGGCCATCGCCGCTTTGGCGGGCACACCGTGGAAGGCGCGGAAGTACAGGCTCGGCGCGTCGATGGCGAGCAGGGGTGCGGTCATGCCTGACAGCCTGCCACAAGGCCCGGACACCCACCGCGCACGCGGCCGCGGGACCGCCCCACCGGAAGACGGCGGCAGCCCGCCCGGGCCACCGCGGCGGCACGGACGGGCTGCGAGGTCAGCCGACGGGTCGGGCGGTCACTTGCCCCGCGGGGTGAACGCGGTGGGGCGGCGCACCGTGCCGCGCTGCGTGCCGATGGCGGCCTCCTCGCGGGCGGCCTGGACCCGGTCGAGGTATTCGCGGGCGGCCAGGTCCTCCGGGGTGGCGGCCGCGCCGATCGCGAAGACCAGGCCGCCGATCACCAGCAGCACCAGCACGCCGATCGGCACCAGCAGGTTCGCCGCGGACGCGCCGCCGACACCGCTGCCGAGCGTCGGCGCGGTCAACCGCACCGACATCGCGGCCATGCCGGTGTAGTGCATGCCGCACACCGCGACGCCCATGAGCAGCGCCGCGCCCGCGATGGCCAGCGGCTTGGACAGCACGACCGTGAACCACAGCGCCACGGTCGCGGCCACGACCGCGATCACCACCGATGCGGCGACCAGGCCGGTGTCGTAGGCCACGTCGCCGTCCAGCCGCATCGCGAACATGCCCAGATAGTGCATGCCGGCTACGCCGACACCCGTGAAGATGCCGCCGACCACGATCCGGCCGACGTTCGGCCGCCCGAAGCCCACGATCCACAGGCCGAGGCCGACGACCACGATCGCGACCAGCGCGCTCACCGCGGTGCGCGGGATGTCGTAGCGGATCTGCGCACCCGTCACGCTGAAGCCGAGCATGGCCATGAAGTGCATGGCCCAGATCGCCGTGCCGCCCAGCGCCCATGCGGCGAGCACGATCCACCAGAAACGCTGCTTGCCGGTGGTCGCGGTGCGCATGCGGGCCGTGCAGACCAGGCCCAGCGTCGAGCCGAGGATGGACAGCGCGTACGCCACACCGGGCGTGACGAGTCCGTGGGTGAAGTGATGCACGTCGGCCATGGCGGTCGACCCTTTCGGCTCGTCATACAGTGAGCGGATTTCGCTTTTTTGCATGATTCCGGAAGAGTGTTTGCCCTGGCAACTCGGTCAGACGACCGCAGTATACGCAAGTACCCCTCTATTGACCGCGTCCATCGCCGTCCGCGCGGTCTCACGCAGGGCCAACGGCGCGCCGGTCGCGTCGGCAATCTGACCGAGAAGATCAATGACCTGTCTCGCCCAGCGGACGAAGTCACCGGCCGGCATGTCGCCGTCCAGGCTGTGCCCACTGGCCAGCACCTTTGCCAGCGGCTCGCCCTTGGCCCAGCGGTACATCGGCCACACGAAGCCCAGATCCGGTTCCTTGGTCTGCGTCAGGCCGAGCCGCCGCTCGTCCACGCCCAGCTGGTAGAAGGTGCGCACGGTCGCGTCGACGGCCGAGGCCACCGGGCCGCGCGGCACCGACGCCTGCTCGTCGACGTCCCGGCGGGCCTCGTAGAGCACCACGGAGACGGCCGCGGCCAGCTCGTGCGGCTGCAGGCCCTCCCACACCCCGGTGCGCAGGCACTCGGCCACCAGCAGGTCGGCCTCGGTCCAGATCCGCGCCAGCATCCGGCCGGGCGCGGTCACCTCGCCGTCAGGACCCAGGTAGCCGCGCTCGGTGAGCAGCTCGCAGATGCGGTCGAAGACGCGTGCCAGTGACCCGGTGCGGTTGCTCACCTTGTCGCGCAGGTTCTCCGTGTCCCGGAACAGCCGCTGCCGGCGCTCGGCCCACCGGGCGTGGTCCTCGCGCTCCGGGCAGGCGTGGCACGGGTGCGCCCGCATCGCCTTGCGCAGCGCCAGCAGCTCCCGGTCCTCGTGACTGCCGTTGCCGCCGCGGCGGCGCCGCCCGGCACCCCGGGCCACCTCGAGGTTGCGCAGCGAGGAGGCCAGGTCGCGCCGCTCGGCCGGGGCGCGGTGGTTGAAGTGGCGCGGCACCCGCACCCGGCCCACCACCTCCACCGTCCCGGCGAACTCGCCGGCCGAGATGCGCCCCGCCCAGCGGTCCTCGGTCAGCACCACCGGACGCGGCTCACCGAACCCGCCCACGCCCGGGTCGAGCACGATGGCCAGGCCCGAGTGCTTACCGGACGGGATCTTGATCACGTCACCGACCTTGAGCTGCTCCAGCGACTCGACCGCCGCCGCGCGGCGCTCCTGCTGGCTGTTGCGGGTCAGCTGCTTCTCCCGGTCGGCGATGGCCACCCGCAGCGCGAAGTACTCGGCGAAGTCGCCGTGCTCGCAGGCCAGCTCGGTGTCGTACACCGCCAGCACCTCGTTGTTGCGCTGCACCTGCCGGGCCAGCCCGACCACCGAACGGTCCGCCTGGAACTGCGCGAACGACGACTCCAGCAGGTCGTGGGCACGCGCCGCGCCGACCGAGCCGACCAGGTTCACCGCCATGTTGTACGACGGCCGGAAGCTCGACCGCAGCGGATACGTCCGGGTCGAGGCCAGACCGGCCACGTGGCGCGGATCCACCTCCGGTCCCCAGACGACGACCGCGTGGCCCTCCACGTCGATGCCGCGCCGCCCTGCCCGGCCGGTGAGCTGCGTGTACTCCCCCGGCGTCAGGTCGACGTGGGCCTCGCCGTTGTACTTGACCAGCCGCTCCAGCACCACGCAGCGGGCCGGCATGTTGATGCCCAGCGCCAGCGTCTCCGTGGCGAACACCGCCTTGACCAGGCCGCGGACGAACAGCTCCTCGACGACCTCCTTGAACGCCGGCAGCATGCCCGCGTGGTGGGCCGCCAGGCCCCGCTCCAGCCCGTCCAGCCAGTCCCAGTAGCCCAGCGCGGCCAGGTCCTCGCCGGGGATGTTGGCGATGCGCCGCTCCACCACCTCGCGGATCTCGGCGCGCTCCTCGGGCGAGGTCAGCCGCAGGCCCGACTGCAGGCACTGCTGCACGGCCGCGTCGCAGCCCGCCCGGCTGAACACGAACAGGATCGCCGGCAGCAGCCCCTCGCCGTCGAGCTTGTCGACGATCTCGGGGCGGTTCGGGCCCGGCCCGCGCCGCCCCCGGCCGCCACGCCCGCGGCGCAGGTCCACCGCGTCCATCCGGCGGGCCATCTCCCGGGTCTGGCGCAGCAGCTCAGGGTGCACCTCGTGGGCGCGGGCCGCCTCGGAGTCGTGGAACAGGTCGTACATGCGCTTGCCGACGAGCATGTGCTGCCACAGCGGCACCGGCCGGTGCTCGCTCACCACGACCTCGGTCCGGCCGCGTACGGTGACCAGCCAGTCGGCGAACTCCTCGGCATTGGACACGGTCGCCGACAGCGACACCAGCGTGACCGAGGCGGGCAGGTGGATGATGACCTCCTCCCACACCGCGCCGCGGAACCGGTCGGCCAGGTAGTGCACCTCGTCCATGACCACGTACGACAGTCCGTCCAGCGCGGACGAGCCGACGTAGAGCATGTTGCGCAGCACCTCGGTCGTCATCACGACCACCGGCGCGTCGCCGTTGATGGAGTTGTCCCCGGTCAGCAGGCCGACCTTGTCCGCGCCGTAGCGCTGCACCAGGTCGTGGAACTTCTGGTTGGACAGTGCCTTGATGGGCGTCGTGTAGAAGCACTTGCGACCCTGCTGCAACGCCAGGTGGACGGCGAACTCGCCGACGACGGTCTTGCCCGCGCCGGTGGGCGCGCACACCAGCACGCCGCTGCCGCGCTCCAGCGCCGCGCACGCGGTCCGCTGGAACGGGTCCAGGGCGAAGCTGAGCCCGGCGGCGAACTCGTCGACCAGTGGGGAGGCGGCGGGGGTCTTACGGCCTTCGGAGGTGGTCGCTGGTCGGGCGGTTCCGGCGTCCGACCCGGTGCCGGGTCGCCGCTCGGCGGGGCTCGTCATACCGCAAAGGCTAGGCGAAAGAGGCCAGTCGGCGCAGGTCGGTATCCTGCTGACGTGCCCGAGTCCCCGCCGCAGCCGTATGCCCACCCGGCACGGATCGACGGTCACCGCGCCCTCGACGCCGTGCTCTTCGACTTCCACGGCACCCTGGCCATGACCGTCGACCCCGTGGCCTGGGTCAGCGCGGCGGCCGCCGACTGCGGCGTCACGCTGGACCGCGGCAAGGCCACGGTGCTCGCCGACCGGCTCGCCACGGCGGGCGCGCTGCCGGGCGTGGCGCCCCCGGTGCGGGTGCCGCCGCAGCTCGCCGAGGCGTGGGCCGACCGCGACCTCTACGAGCACGCCCACCGCCAGGCGTACACCGGGCTGGCCGCGACCGTGCCCAACGACGTCCCCGGGCTGCCCGACGCCCTCTACGCCCGGGTGCTGACGCCCGCCGGCTGGACGCCCTACCCCGATGTGATGAACACGCTGACGACACTGCGGGCCGCCGGGGTGCGCACCGCGCTGGTCAGCAACATCGGCTTCGACCTGCGCCCGCTGCTGGACGCCTGGGGGCTGACCGCGCTGTTCGACACGCTCGTGCTGTCCTACGAGGTGGGCTGCATCAAGCCCGATCCCAAGATCTTCCTGAGGGCCTGCGGCCTGCTGTCGGTCGACCCCGAGCGCGTCCTCATGATCGGCGACACCCCCGCCGACGCCGGCGCGGTCAACGCCGGCTGCGCCGCCCTGGTCGTGCCGGCCGCCTCCCCCGGCCGCCCCAACGGCCTCCACCGCGCCGTCTCCCTCGCCCTCCCCTAACCCCCGCCCCGCCCTGCCGGGCCGCCGGGCCGCCCCGCCCCGCGCGGCCGGTGGATCTCGCGGTGAATTGCCTGATTCGGGTCGGTTGAGGGCTTCAGGCGCGAAGAATGGTGCCATGCGTGTGGTGGTGGATCTGACCAAATGTCAGGGGTATGCGCAGTGCGCGTTTCTGGCTCCTGAGGCGTTCCGGATGGTCGGCGACGAGGCCCTCATGTTCGACCCGGCGCCGTCCGAAGATCAACGGGTGAAGGTGTTGCGGGCCGCGGCGGCCTGCCCGGTGCAGGCGCTCCAGGTCGACATGGCCGACCTGCCGCATCCGCCGCCCGAGGAGACGGTCGTGGCGGCCAAGGGCGACCGCCTGCGCCGGGACGGGCGCATCGTCGTCGTCGGGGCGTCCCTGGCCGGGCTGAAGGCCGCCGAGCAGCTGCGCGCCGAGGGCTTCACCGGGACGCTCACCGTGATCGGCGACGAGCCGGAGGAGCCCTACGACCGGCCGCCGCTGTCCAAGCAGGTGCAGACCGGCTTCGTCGCCTCGGCGGACACCACGCTCCCGCGGCGGCGCGACATCGACGCCGAATGGAAGCTCGGGGTCGCCGCCACCGGCCTGGACCTGGAGCGCAAGCGTGTCGTGCTGGCCGACGGGCAGGAGGTCGAGTTCGACCGGCTGCTCGTCACCACCGGGGTGCGCGCCCGGCCGTGGCCGGTGCCGGAGGAGGCCGCGCTGGACGGCGTGTTCACCATCCGCACCCGCGGCGACGCCGCCGGGCTGCGCGAGCGGCTGCTGGCGCACCCGAAGCGGGTGCTGGTCATCGGGTCCGGGTTCACCGGCTCCGAGATGGCGTCGGTCTGCATCGAGCTGGGCATCCCGGTCACCGTCGCCGAGGCCGGGCCGGGGCCGCTGTCGGGGGCGCTGGGCGGGGTCATGGGCCGGATCTCGGCGGGCATCATGCGCGAGCACGGCGTGGATCTGCGTACCCACACGAAGGTCAACTCGCTGCAGGGCGAGGACGGCAAGGTGCGCCGGGCGGTGCTGTCCGACGGCACCACGATCGAGGTGGACGTGGTCGTGGTCGCCCTGGGCGGCATCCGCAACGTGGAGTGGCTGGAGAGCTCCGGGCTCGCCGTGGGTGTATGGGGCCTGGCCTGCGACGCCGGCTGCCGCGCGTTCACCGCCGCGGGCCTGGTCACCGACGACGTCTTCGTCGCCGGGGACGTGGCCCGCCAGCCGCAGCCGATGTTCGGCTACCAGTTCCTGGCGATGGAGCACTGGGGCAACGCGGTCACCCAGGCCGAGGTCGCCGCGCACAACATGGTCAGCAGCGAGACCGACCGCTGGCCGCACCTGGAGATGCCCGCGTTCTGGTCGCTGCAGTTCGGCCACAACATCAAGTCGGTGGGCGTGCCGCCGATCGCCGACCAGATCGCGATCACGCAGGGGTCCGTGGAGAGCCGGCAGTTCGTCGCCGCGTACGGCTACAAGGGCCGGGTCGTCGGCGCGGTCAGCTGGAACCAGGGCAAGTGGCTGGACTTCTACCAGCAGCTGATCGAGCAGGCGGCGCCGTTCCCGCTGCCGTACGACATGACCAACCCGCCGCCGGACCGGGTGCCGGTGCCGGCGGAGTTCCCCGATCGGGTGCTGTACGGCCGCGACGCCACCGTCGTGGTCACCGGCCACGATCCGAGCGAGCGCCGCGCAGTCCTGGTCCGCCCGTCCCGGCGCCGCTGAGGAGACGTCAGGTGTCAGAGCCCAGCCTGTTCCAGGAGATCACCGACTTCGGCAACCGGGCCAACCCGTGGCCGCTGTACGAGAAGCTGCGCAGCCAGCCGGTGTGGCAGGAGGCCGACGGCAGCTTCGTGGTGAGCACGTTCCGGGAGATCTACTCGCTGCTGCACGACCCGCGCGTCAGTTCCGACCCGGCGAACCTGCTCCCGGAGTACGCCGACAAGGCCGGTCCGCTGGCCCAGGCGGGCAGCAGCCTGCCGCCCAGCTTCATCCGCACCGACCCGCCGCGCCACGACACGCTGCGCCGCATCGCGATGCGCCAGTTCGGCCCGCCGCACCGGCCGGACCGCATCGACAAGCTGACGCCCCTGCTGGAGGACGTCGTCACCCGGCTCATCGACGGTCTCGCCGACCGGCAGCAGTGCGACCTGGTCGACGACGTCGCGTACCCGTTTCCCGTCGCCGCGATCACGGGCCTGCTCGGGGTGCCGCCGGAGGACGAGCCGCGCTTCAGCCAGTGGGTCGGGCCGATCGTGGACTCCACCGGCAAGGACTCCCCCGAGGTGGCCCAGCAGCGCACCGACGCCTTCCAGCAGCTGGGCATGTACATGTTCCAGCTGGCGCAGAGCAAGCGGGCGAACCCGGGCGACGACATGCTGTCCGGCTTCGTCACCGACGACGGCCCGGACGGGCGGCTGGAGGGCGGTGACCTGTTCTCGGCGCTGATCCTGCTGCTCATCGCCGGCCACGAGACCACGGTGAACCTGATCGCCAACGGCTGGCTGACCCTGCTGCGCCACCCGGAGGCGCTGGCGCGGCTGCGCACCGAGCCGGACTACGCCATCCGGATGGTCGAGGAGCTGCTGCGCTATGAGGGCTCGGTGCACTTCCTGCCCAACCGCACCGCGGTCGCCGACATCGAGATCGCCGGCACGACGATCCGCAAGGGCCACCCGATCGTGCTGGTCCTGGCGTCGGGTAACCGGGACACCGACTGCATCCCGCACGCGGACCGGTTCGACCCGGACCGGCCCGACAACGTGCACCTGGCCTTCGGCAACGGCGTCCACTACTGCTTCGGCGCGCCGCTGGCCCGGCTGGAGGCCCAGCTCGCGCTGACCCAGCTGGCCAAGCGCCTGCAGAACCCGCGCCTGGTGGCCGACCCGCCGCCGTACCGCCCCAGCCCCGTGCTCCGGGGCCCGATCCACCTCCCGGTGGCCTACGACGGCGTCCTCCCCGCCTGACGCCGAAGGAAGGGCACCTTCACCTCGCTATGCGTCGTGGACGGTGCCCTTCCCGTCGCGCTGCGATAACGCGGTCAGCCGAGCAGGTGGACCGCCTGCGGGACGGCGGTGATGGTCACCGGCAGCGGGCCGATGCGCTCGCCGTCGGCGTAGCAGACGATGCCCTCGGCGGCGAGCGTGATCTCGCGGGCCCGAAGCGAGCGCACCTTCGGGTGAGTGATGTGGGTGCCCTGGTAGACGCGCGGTTTGATGCGGATCAGGGTGGCCCGGGAGACCGGCTCGGCCCAGACCATGTCGAGCAGCCCGTCGGTGGCGTCGGCGTCGGGGCAGATGCGCATGCCGCCGCCGTACGCCGCGGTGTTGCCGACGGCCAGCAGCACCGCGTCGAGCACGCTGGTCTGCCCGTCGACGGTCACCGTGTAGCGGCGGGGCCGCAGCCGGACCAGTTCCAGCAGCACCGCGAGGTCGTACCGGATCGGGCCGCGCGGCCAGCGCATGCGGTTGCCGCGCTCGTTGACGATGGCGTCGAACCCGGCCGCGAGCACCGCGCCGTACCAGCGCACCGTCCCGTCGAGGCAGGTGATGCGGGCCAGGTCCAGCGCCCGGGTGCGGCCCTCGCGCAGCGCGGCGGCGATGGCGTCCGCGGCGGCGTACAGGTCGGCGGGCAGCCCGGCGCTGGTGGCGAAGTCGTTGCCGGTGCCGGCGGGGATGACGCCCAGCGGCACCCCGGTGCCCGCGACGGCCTGCTGGGCCAGGTGCACGGTGCCGTCGCCGCCCATCGCGACCAGCGCGCCCGCCCCGGCGGCGACGGCGTCGCGGCAGGCCTGCTCGGCTTCGGCGGCGGTCGGCGCGTCGAGCACGCGAACCGGGCGGCCGGCCGCGCCGAGGCGTTCCAGCACCCCAGGCAGAGAACCCCGGTGCCGGCCTCTGCCGGCGCCGGGGTTCCTCAGCACCACGATCTCGTCCGCACTCATTCCCGCCACTCCTAGCCGCGGGACGAGCTGCCGCGATCAGGTCATGTCGTCGTAGCGTCGCTCGATCGGCTCCGCGGAGGCGACCGGCGCGACCGCTTCGATGCGCTCGCCGGGCGTGATGCTATCGGTGTCGTAGTCGTCGAGAGAAGACGTCTCGTCGTCCTCGAGACCCTCGTAGATCGACTTGCCGCGGTTGCGGCGCTTGTCGTTCAGCATCGACACACCGACGACGATGAAGTACAGCACCGCCATGGCCAGCGCGAGCGCGGTCATGCCGAACGGGTCCGGCGTGGGCGTCACGACGGCGGCGAACAGGAACATCAGGAAGATGGCCACCCGCCACCAGCCGAGCATCCGCTTGCCGGTGAGCACGCCGGCCACGTTGAGCATCAACAGGATCAGCGGGAACTCGAACCCGAAACCGAAGAGCAGCATCACTCCGGTGACGAAGTCGAAATACCCGGTCAGGTCGACGTTGATCTCGTAGCCGTCGGAGATCTGCAGGAAGAACACAAGACTCTTCGTGACGACGAAGAAGGCCAGGAACGCGCCCATCGCGAACAGCGGCACGGCGATGGCCGTGAACAGGTAGCTGTAGCGCTTCTCGTGCTTGTGCAGGCCCGGGGCGATGAACGCCCACAGCTGGTAGAGCCAGATCGGCGACGCGATGATCAGACCCGCGTACAGCCCGATCTTCAGCTGCAGCAGGAACGGGTCGACCGGCGACGTCGAGTTGAACTGGCAGATCGCATCGCCCTTGAAGTTGCAGTAGGGCGCGTTGATGAAGTCCTGGATGGGCTCGGCGAAGTACAGGCCGACCGCCAGACCCGCGAGGATGCCCAGCGAGGCCTTGAACAGCCGGCTGCGCAGCTCCCGGATGTGCTCGATGAGAGTCATCGAGCCGTCCGCAGCGCGCTCACGCTGGGACGGCCCGCGACGTGCCAGGGGGTTCTTCACGTCTTCAGCCCGGGGAGGGGATTCAGGACTGCTGGCGCTGGACCGGGTCCACGACCGGCTTGGCGGAGGCCTGGCCGTCGAGCGGCTGCTGCGCCGTCACCTGGGCGTCGGCCTTCTCAGCGGTCGCGTCCTTGCCGTCCTTGCCGTCCTCGGACAGGGCCTTGGTCTCGGCCTTGAAGATGCGCATCGAGCGACCGAGCGAACGGGCCGCGTCCGGCAGCTTCTTCGAGCCGAAGAGGATCACCAGCACCACGACCACGAGGATGAGGTGCCACGGCTTAAGGGCGCCCATGATTGCTCCAGTCAGAAAGATGAGGGGGTTGAACCAACTTGTTCCGGACTAATGGTACGCGGCCCGGCGGGGTGTGCCCGCAGGTGAAGTGTCGACCATCACCGGAAGCAGCGTCAACGCGATGCGGGAGGTGCTGCAGATTCCTGCAGCAACGCTTGTGACCAGCGACCGGCCACCGGATGAACCGGGATCAACCTCGTTTGATCTTCAGGGAGCCCGTGCTCTCCTTGATCAGATCGATCCGCTCCTGGGTCAGCTCCAGCCGGACGCGCAGCGAGTCGCCGTGCGCCTGCAGCCCCTCGGCGACCTTGACCAGCTCCTGCGCCCGAACGGCGACGAGCTGGAGCTCGGTCGCGGCCTCCTGGAGGCCCGCCAGGCGCCACAGCAGCACGCGCAGCACCAGCCCCAGGAACACCAGGCTCAGCAACACCACCGCCACCACGATCCACGCCACCACGACAGCAGCCTAACGCGTGCGCCGCGCGGCGCGGACCGCCGTGCCGCCGCGGGCTACGCGTACGCCGCGAGCGCCTGCACCGCGCTGTCGCGCACCGCGTCGGCCAGCTCCGCCGGAGCCACCACGACCACCTGCGGCCCGAGCCCGAGCACCAGCCGCCGTGCCCAGTCCATGTCGTTGACGCGCAGCGAGACCAGCCACTCCTCCGGCGTCACCTCGACCACCGACTCGCACGGGTAGTACTCGGTGATCCAGCGACCGCCCCGGCCCACCCGCAGGGTCACCGTCGGCGCGTCCGGGTCGGGCTGGAACACGCCCTCGGCGACGTCACCGGACTGCGCCTCCGCCGGCGGCGCAGCGCGCTCGTCCAGCTCGACCAGTGCGTCGATGCGGTCCACCCGGAACATGCGCACCGCGCCCGCCGAGCGGCACCAGGCCTCCAGGTACGAGCGCCCGGACACCGACAGCAGCCGCATCGGGTCCACGACCCGCTCGCTGGACACGTCCCGCGCCGCCGAGTAGTAGCTCAGCCGCAGCGCGTTGCCGCGCTCCAGCGCCGAGCGCAGGTCGGCCAGCCGGTCGTCGTTGCCGGGCAGCCGCACCGCGACCGGCGCGTCGATCTCGCCCGCGGCCTGCTCGATCTTCGTCAGGGCGCGGTGGATCGCGTCCCGGTCGGCCACGCCCGGCGTCTCGGCCAGCATGCGCAGCGCCACCACCAGCGCCGTCGCCTCGTCGGGCGTGAGCCGCAGCGGCCGGTCGATGCCCGCGTCGTAGGTGATGGTGACCCGGTCCCCGTCGAACGACATGTCGATCAGATCACCCGGGCCGTAGCCCGGCAGGCCGCACACCCACAGCAGTTCCAGGTCCTCGCGCAACTGCCGCTCGGACACGCCCAGGTCGGCGGCGGCCTCGACCAGCTCGATGCCCGGCCGGGCGAGCAGGTAGGGCACCAGGTTCAGCAACCGGGCCAGCCGGTCCGCGGACGTCTTGGCGCTGCTCATGCCGTCTCCTCGCTCCGCTCGTCGGCGGCGTCACGGAGCCTGCTGATTCGCTCGCGAAGCTCGCTCATGCCTTCTCCTCGCTGCGCCCGCAGATTCGCTCGCGAAGCCAGCTCATGAGGCCACCTCCGCCAGCTCGGCGGAGGTGCTCACGCCGGCGATCTCGCGCAGCCGCGCGATGGTCGCCTCGCGCACCTCGGCCGGCTCCAGCACCGTCACGTCCGCGCCGTAGCCGACCAGCCAGGCGGCGAAGCCGTCCGCGTCGGCGTAGCGCAGCTCCAGCACGTCGCCCTCGGGGGTGGCGGTGCAGTTCGCCGCCCACCGGCGCACACCCGCGGCGCGGCCGGGCCGCACCAGCACGCGCGTGGTGCGGTTGCGCTCCACCGGCCCGGACCAGCGAGCCACATAGCTGATGAGGTCGAGGTCGGCCGGCGGCTCGAAGGCGCGCTCCTCGCCGACCTGGCGCACCGGGCCGACGATGCGCGACAGCCGGAAGCAGCGCGGGGCGTCGCGGACGGTGTCGTGGCCGACGACATACCAGCGGCCGCGCCAGCAGACCACACCCCACGGCTGCAGGTACCGGGTGGTCGGCGCGTCGTCCTCGGGCACCCGGTAGGGGAAGGTCACCTCACGGCGGGCCCGGGCCGCCCCGGTCAGCGGCTCGAACGCGGCGTCGACGGCGAGCACCGGCTCGACGCCCAGGGTCGCGTGCGGGTCCACGTCGACCCCGCCGGCGCGCAGCTTGGCCAGACCCGAGGTGGCGGCGGCGGCCAGCCCGGCGTGACGCCACAGCCGGGCCGCGACGCCGACCGCGGCGGCCTCGTCGGGCGCCAGCGGGATCGCCGGCAGCGCGTAGTCGCGCCGGGCGATGCGGTAACCGGGCTCGGTGTCGAAGACACTGGCGGTGCCGGTCTCCAGCGGCACGCCGAGCGCGCGCAGCTCGGCCTTGTCCCGCTCGAACTTGCGCTGGAACGCCTCGTGCTCACGGGCGTCGTCGGCGTTGTGCTCGTATCCGGGCACGGTGGCGGCGATCTGCGCGGCGGTCAGGAAGCGCCGCGTGGACAGCAGACAGATCACAAGGTTGACCAGGCGTTCGGTTCGACTGCGCGACACGTCCGCCACGCTAGCAGCGTGAGCGCTCGGAGCGGTAACCGGCAAGGGCCTGTTCCCCCACCCGCGCACCGGTTGTCCGACACCTGCTCACGCCCTGTCCGCCACCCCACCACACCCCGTCACGACCCCTCGCCCCGGGCGGACCGCCCACCGCCCGCCCGCCATGATCGTCCGACTTGCCGGGCACATGTGCGTATCTTGAGCGCCCATTCCCCCACCTGCCAGGCAAGTCGAGCGATCATGGCGGGGCGGACCAGGCTGGACCGAGGGCCGGGATGAGGCCGGGACTCGGCCAGGACGCGGCCGGGCCGGGAGGCCCGGTCGGGACTAGGGGCACGGCCAGGGCGCGCGTCGGTGGGCGGGCCGCTGGGGCGTCGTGGGCGGGGGTCGGTGGGCGGGCCGATAGGGTCGGGGCGTGATTCGGTGGCGGACAGGCACGGTGGAGCGGCTCGGCCGCAGTTGGCACGGCGCACAGGAACTCACCGTCGCCCTCGTCGCCCGCACCCCCGACGACCCCGCGACGGTACGCGCGCTCGCCTACCCCGACCTGGTCGGCCGGCCCGAGGTCGGCGACGAGGTGCTGCTGAACACGAACGCCCTGGCCCTCGGCCTCGGCACCGGCGGCTACGCCATGGTCGTCGCGCTGCCCGGACGCCTGCCCGAGGACACCCCCGTGCCGGGTCACATCGTCAAGGCCCGCTACAGCCCGCTGCAGACCATCCGGGTGGCCGCCGACGAGGAGGCCTCCCCGCACCGCACGGTGCTCGCCGCCGCGCAGGACCTCGGCGGCATGCCGGTCGTCGTGGCCGACCTGCACTCGGCGCTGCCCGCGATCCTGGCCGGCATCCACGCCGACGCGCCGACCGCCCGGGTGGCATACCTGCTCACCGACGGCGGCGCACTGGCCGCCGGCTTCTCCCGCACCCTCGACGCGCTGCGCGACCGGCTGGTCGGCACCGTGTCGACCGGGCAGGCCTGGGGCGGCGACCTGGAGGCCGTCAACGTGCACACCGGGCTGCTCGCCGCCCGGCACGTGCTCCGCGCCGACATCACCATCCTCAGCCAGGGCCCCGGCAACCTCGGGACGGGTACGACCTGGGGATTCTCCGGCGTCGCCGCCGGCGAGGCGGTCAACGCCGCAGCCGTGCTCGGCGGACGGCCCGTCGGCGCGCTGCGCATCTCCGACGCCGACCCGCGCCCCCGCCACCGCGGCGTGTCCCACCACAGCCTGACCGCTTTCGGCCGGGTCGCCCTGGCCCCCGCGGACCTGGTGGTCCCCGCCGAGCTGCCCGCGGCGCTCGCCGCCGACGTCGCCCGCGCGCTGGAGCCGCTGGCCGGCCGCCACCGCATCGTCACCGTCGCCGTCGCGGGCCTCGACGAGGCGCTGCGCGCCGCACCCGTCAAACTGTCGACCATGGGCCGCGACCTGGACGGCGACCACGCCTACTTCCTGGCCTGCGCAGCCGCCGGCCGCCACGCCGCCACCCTCGCCACTTCCTGAAGGAAGGGCACCTTCTTATCGCCAGGCGTAGTGGAAGGGCACCCTCCCATCCACAGAAGGTGGATGAGCTGCGGATTCAGTGAGGCGAGGCCGGGTCTACTTGAAGACGACCAGCGCGACCCAGCCGGCGACGAACAGGCCGAGCAGCACGGCCAGCACCCAGGTCGGCACCTTGTACTCGCCGCGCCGGTTGGCGGAGATCTCGTTGTAGATCTTGTCTTGGCGGCGCTGGACCCAGTTGGACCGCACCTCCTCGCCGGTGCGCTCGACCGGTTCGGTCCGCGGATCGTGGTGCTCGCTCATAGTGCAGCGAGCTTAGCCAGCTCCACCCCGCCCCGACCACCGGCCGCCCTCCTGCACCACACCGCCCCACGCCCACGGGACGCCATGCCACGCTGCGCCGGGCCGCCGCCCGCGCAGCTCCACCCCTCGGCCGGGCCGCCGCTCCGCCGTGCATGATCACTGTTTCGTGCCGGATTCCGGGCTTCGACCCGACGATCTGACACCAAACGGCGATCATCGCCGAGCCGCGAGGCGGCCGACGGGAGGAGCGTGACGAAGACGGGAGGAGCGTGACGAAGGGCACCTGCTACATCGCGGAGCGATGAGAAGGTGCCCTTCTTCAGGTCACATGCTGGCGATGAGGCGTTCGACCCGCTCGTCGTGGGCGCGGAAGGGATCCTTGCACAGGACGGTGCGCTGGGCCTGGTCGTTGAGCTTCAGGTGAACCCAGTCGACGGTGAAGTCGCGGCGCTTCTCCTGGGCGTGCCGGATGAACTCGCCCCGCAGCCGTGCCCGGGTCGTCTGCGGCGGCGTCTCCTTCGCCTCGAACGTGCGCAGGTCGGTCACCACCCGGTCGACCTTGCCGCGCTTCTCCAGCAGCGGGTACAGCCCCCGGCCGCGGCGCAGGTCGTGGTACGCCAGATCCATCTGCGCCACCCGCGGGCTCGACAGCGGCAGATCGTGCTTGCGCTGGTACGCCTCGATGACGCGCAGCTTGGTCACCCAGTCGATCTCCCGGCCCACGTCGCCCAGGTTGCCCGACTCCACCGCGGTGAGCACCCGGCCCCACAGGTCGATCACCCGCTGCGCGGCCGGGTCACCCGAGCGCCGCGCCACGAACTCGGTCGCCTTCTCGTGGTAGATCCGCTGGATCTCCAGCGCGCTGGCCTCCTTGCCGCTGGCCAGCCGCACCTTGCGGCGCCCGGTGATGTCGTGCGACACCTCCCGGATGGCCCGGATCGGGTTCTCCAGGGCCAGGTCGGGCATGGCCACCCCGGTCTCGATCATCCGGAGCACCAGGTCCGCGCTGCCCACCTTCAGCAGCGTGGTGACCTCGTTCATGTTCGAGTCGCCGACGATCACGTGCAGCCGCCGGTAACGCTCGGCGTCGGCGTGCGGCTCGTCCCGGGTGTTGATGATCGGGCGGGACCGGGTGGTCGCCGAGGAGACGCCCTCCCAGATGTGCTCGGCCCGCTGCGACAGGCAGTAGACCGCCCCTCGCGGGGTCTGCAGCACCTTGCCCGCGCCGCAGATCAGCTGCCGCGTCACCAGGAACGGGATCAGCACGTCCGCCAGCCGGCCGAACTCCCCGTGCCGTGACACCAGGTAGTTCTCGTGGCAGCCGTACGAGTTGCCCGCCGAGTCGGTGTTGTTCTTGAAGAGGTAGATCTCCCCCGCGATGCCCTCGTCGTGCAGCCGCTTCTCGGCGTCGACGAGCAGACCCTCCAGGATCCGCTCACCCGCCCGGTCGTGCGCCACCAGATCGACCACCGAATCGCACTCGGGGGTCGCGTACTCGGGGTGGGAACCGACGTCGAGGTAGAGGCGTGCGCCGTTGCGCAGGAAGACATTGCTGGACCGTCCCCATGAGACGACCCGACGGAAGAGGTAGCGCGCCACCTCGTCGGGCGACAGCCTGCGCTGTCCCCGATAGGTGCAGGTGACGCCGTACTCGGTCTCGAGTCCGAAGATTCGTCGGTCCATACACAGACACTAGCCGCCAGAACGCCCAAGGTCACTCTCGTACGGTCTGACGCCGCCGGTGTAATCGCGACGGATCCCCGCCGATCGCCGCAACCGCAGGTCGCGCACGGGTGATCACGGAACGTGACGTCAACTTCCGTGTCAAGAACTCGGGTCACCGGCGATTCGCGGACTCCGCTGTCACCGTCACCGGCGCACCCGGCGGCCACACCGCCGCGGACCGCCATCGCAGCGGCCCGCACCCGCCAACGGCTGACGCCCGTGCCAAGGGGCACGGGCGTCAGCTCTTCCGATCGTCGGACCGCGGCTACTGCGCCGCGGGCGGCTCCGTCTTGGGCGGCTCGGCCTTCGGCGCCTCCGCCTTGGGCGCATCCGCCTTCGCCGTTTCCGCCTTAGCCGGGTTCACCAGAGCGGTCAGCGCCGCGCCCGCCACGCGCCGGAACTTGCGACCCGGCCGGGCCCGCTCCAGCACCGCGACCTCGAGCTGCTCCGGGGCCAGCGTGCGGGCCGCGCCGCCCTCGCCGCCGACGCTGCTCAGCGCCTTGACCGCCAGCTTCAGCGCGTCGCCGAGAGTGTGCGACTCGCTGTGCTCGGCACGCAGAATGTTGCCGATCGCCTCGGCCTGCCCGCCCATCGCCATGAACCCCGGCTCGTCCTGCACCGAGCCGTCATAGGTCAGCCGGTACAGCTCGTCGTGCTCCGGCGCGGTCCCCACCTCGGCGACGCAGATCTCCACCTCGTACGGCTTGCCCTGCTCGCTGAAGATCGAGCCCAGGGTCTGCGCGTACGCGCTGGCCAGCGCCCGCCCGGTGACGTCCCGGCGGTCGTAGGAGTAACCCCGCAGGTCGGCCATGCGCACGCCGGCGTTGCGGAGGTTCTCGAACTCGTTGTAGCGGCCCACGGCCGCGAACCCGATCTTGTCGTAGATCTCGCTCACCTTGTGCAGCGTGGTGGAGAGGTTCTCCGCCACGAACAGCACACCACCGGCGTACGTCAGCACGACCACGCTGCGACCGCGCGCGATGCCCTTGCGGGCGTACTCCGAGCGGTCCCGCATGATCTGCTCAGGCGAGGCGTAGAACTGCATGGCCACGGCGTGTCTTCTCCTTATGGAGTTTCGGGAGAGCGGATGAGGGTCAGGCGCCCGGCTGCAGAGCCCGCGCCGCGATGACGTTCTCGGCCATGGCCGCCGTCTCCTCGTCGGTCAGGCGCTGCGTGCCCTCTGCGGTCGCGGTCATCACCACGGGGAAGATCTTGCGGATGACGTCGGGGCCACCGGTGGCGGTGTCGTCGTCGGCCGCGTCGAACAGCGCCTCCACCGCGAGCTGCGCCGCCTCGGCGATGCCCAGCCCCTGCTTGTAGCGCTTCTTCAGCGACGACTTCGCGAACAGCGAACCAGAACCGATCGCGTCGTAACCGCCGTGCTCCTCGTACAGGCCGCCGGCGATGTCGAAGCTGAAGATGCGCCCCACCTTGCCGGGCGTCTTCGCGTCGAGGTCGAACCCGGCGAACAGCGGGATCACGGCCAGCCCCTGCATGGCCGCGCCGAGGTTCTGCCGGATCATCGTGGCCAGCCGGTTGGCCTTGCCGTCGAGCGAGAGCATCGCGCCCTCGATCTTCTCGTAGTGCTGCAGCTCCACCTGGAACAGCCGCATCAGCTCGATGCCGACACCGGCCGTGCCCGCGATGCCGATCAGCGAGTACGGGTCGGCGGGGTGCACCTTCTCGATGTCGCGGCTCGCGATGAGGTTGCCCATGGTGGCGCGCCGGTCACCGGCCATCACCACGCCCTCGTTCGTGCTGATCGCGACGATCGTGGTGGCGTGCGGGGCCAGGTCGGCGTTCATGCCCGCGGGCAGAGTCCGTCGGCCGGGCAGCAGCTCCGGCGCGACCTGGGTCAGGAAGTCCGTGAAAGACGACGTTCCCGGCGTGGTGAAACTAGCTGGTAGACGCCCGGGTGAACCAAGACCCGCTGACACGCTGTCTCCTTCAGATACTCGATCGCCCTGGCTGGTGGTCCAAGTTGTCCTGCGCGGATGGCTCAGGATGACACGTACGTTACCGAATCGGCCGTCATGGTCAACGTGCTCGAGTGTCGGGTGCGCCGCACGCCAGGCGGATGTCCGGTCAGGCCCGACAGAGCAACGGACACGCCATAGGCCTGTCCGTTTTACCCCGCTTTAGCTCACTGACCGCCCTTTTGCACGTATCCGCGGATGAACTCCTCGGCGTTCTCCTCGAGGACGGCGTCGATCTCGTCGAGGATGTCGTCGACGTCCTCGCCGATCTTCTCGACGCGCTCGGCAACCTCGGGGTTCACCTCGGGCGCGACCGACTCGGCCTCCTGCTCGCCCTTCGAGCGGCCCGACTGTGACTGTCCACCGTCCTGCGTGGCCATCTGCGCCTCCCTGACGTCGCCTGTGGGCCTTAAACGTAGCGCGCGGGACCGACTAAAGCGATCACCCGGCGGTGATCACTTCAAGAAGATCCTTTGCGCTGGGGCAACGGTCGAAGAGCGCGCCGACGTGTTTCTTCGTGCCGCGCTCCGGCTCCATCATGGGCACCCTGACCAGGGCCTCCCGGCCCACGTCGAAGATGACCGAGTCCCAGCTCGCGGCGACCACTTCGGACGCGTACTTGGCCAGGCAGCGACCGCGGAAGTACGCCCGCGTGTCGTCCGGCGGCTCGGTCATCGCGGTGCGGGTCGACTCGGGGTCCAGCAGCGTCTTCATCGCGCCGCGGGCCACCAGGCGGTGGTAGAGGCCCTTCTCCGGGCGCACGTCGCTGTACTGCAGGTCGACCAGCTGGAGCTTGGACGACGCCCAGCCCAGGTTCTCCCGCTCGCGGTAGCCCTCCAGCAGGCGCAGCTTGGCCACCCAGTCCAGCTCGTCGGCGAGCTGCATCGGGTCGTCGCCGAGCCGGCTAAGCACGCTCTCCCAGCGGTCGAGCACGTCGCGGGTCTGGGCGTCGGTGTCGGCGCCGGTGCGCGCCTCGACGAAGGCGTGGGCCCGCTCGAAGAAGGCCCACTGCAGGTCGAGCGCGGTGAGCCGGCGGCCGTCGCGCAGCCGCATGGTGTGCTTGAGGGTCGGGTCGTGGCTGACCGCGCGCAGCTCGGCGACGGGGTCGGCGATGCCGAGGTCGGCGGTGAGCGCCTTCTCCTCGATCATGGTGAGGATGAGCGCGGTGGTGCCGACCTTGAGGTAGGTCGAGATCTCCGACAGGTTCGCGTCACCGATGATCACGTGCAGGCGGCGGTACTTGTCCGCGTCGGCGTGCGGCTCGTCGCGGGTGTTGATGATGGGCCGCTTCAGCGTGGTCTCCAGGCCCACCTCGACCTCGAAGAAGTCGGCGCGCTGGGTGATCTGGAACCCGGCCTGGCTGCCGTCCTGGCCGATGCCGACCCGGCCGGCGCCGCAGAAGATCTGCCGCGTCACGAAGAACGGGGTCAGGTAGGTGACGATGTCCGCGAAGGGGGTCTGCCGGCGCATGAGGTAGTTCTCGTGCGCACCGTACGAGGCGCCCTTGTTGTCGGTGTTGTTCTTGTAGAGGTGGATCGGGTGGCTGCCCGGGATGGTCGCGGCGCGGCGCGCGCCCTCGGCCATGACCTGCTCGCCGGCCTTGTCCCAGCGCACCACGTCGAGCGGGTTGGTCACCTCGGGGGTGGAGTACTCCGGGTGGGCGTGGTCGACGTAGAGCCGGGCGCCGTTGGTCAGGATGACGTTGGCCAGGCCCAGGTCCTCGTCGGCGAGCGCCTCCGCCGGGTCGTACGCCGCGCCGGTGTAGCTGAAGCCCCGGGCGTCGCGCAGCGGCGACTCCTCCTCGTAGTCCCAGCGGGCCCGGCCGCCGCGGGCGAGTTCGGGGCGGGCCCCGTAGGCGTTCACGACCTGGGACGAGGTCACCATCGGGTTGGCCCCGGGCTGTCCCGGTACGGAGATTCCGTACTCGACCTCGGTACCCATGATCCGCCGCACGCTCATGCAACGAAGCCTCTCACACCCTGACCGGTGAGACGAGGAGAGCATCCGTGTTCGGGCCAGCCTGGGAGGTTCAGCGCCTTTCGTACACCCGCATGCCACCCGCGATCGTGACCGTCCCGCAGGCGTCGGGCGACCGGGATAGCATCCCCGTTCTGGACCCGGCGCTGCGATGAAGGACCGTGCGAATGACCCCTCCGGTGCTGTCTGTGGTGATCCCCATGTACAACGAGCAGGAGGTGCTGCCCCTGCTCATCGCGCGGCTGCGCCCGCTGCTGGACGGGGCCGGGCTGGACTACGAGGTGGTGGCGGTCGACGACGGCAGCTCGGACGCGACCGCGCCCATGCTGCTGCTGGCCTGCCGGGAGTGGCCGCGGCTGCGGGTGGTGCGCCTGCGGCGCAACAGCGGCCACCAGGCGGCGCTGACCGCGGGCCTGCACCGGGCGCGCGGCGAGTACGTGGCGAGCATCGACGCCGACCTGCAGGACCCGCCGGAGAAGATCCTGGACATGCTGGCGCTGGCGCGGGCCGAGTCGCTGGACATCGTGTACGGCGTGCGCGACGACCGGACCACGGACACGGCCTTCAAGCGGCACACCGCGCAGGTCTACTACCTGCTGATGCGCCGGCTGGTGGGCAAGAAGGTGCCGGCCGACGCGGGCGACTTCCGGTTGCTGAGCCGGGCGGCGGTGGAGGCGCTGCGGGCGATGCCGGAGCGCCAGCCGGTGTACCGGCTGCTGGTGCCGTGGCTGGGCTTCCCGAGCGGCGAGGTGACGTACCGGCGCGACGTGCGGGCGGCCGGGAGCACGAAGTATCCGCTGAGCAAGATGATCAAGCTGGCGGTCGACAGCGTCACGAACTTCTCCGCCGCGCCGCTGCGCCTGGCGACGTGGTCGGGGGTGCTGAGCTTCTTCGCGTGTTTCGTGCTCGGCTGCTACAGCGTGGTGCGGTTCGCGATGGGTGAGACGGTCAGCGGCTGGACGTCGCTGTTCACCGCGATCCTGTTCCTGGGCGGGGTGCAGCTGCTGTGTCTGGGGCTGCTGGGCGAGTACATGGGCCGGCTGTACACGGAGATCAAGGGGCGGCCGACGTACATCGTCGGGTACGACTCGGCGGAGGCCGCCGAGCAGGTCGCCGCGCGCTGACCGCGGCCCACGGACGGCGACGGCGCCCGCCCCCGGAAGGGACGGGCGCCGTCCTTGCGCCTGCGGTCAGAGGTACTGACCGGTGTTGCTGGCGGTCTCGATGGACCGGCCCGACTCGGTGCCCTTGCCGCCGGAGACCAGCGTTCGGATGTACACGATCCGCTCGCCCTTCTTGCCGGAGATACGTGCCCAGTCGTCGGGGTTGGTGGTGTTCGGGAGGTCCTCGTTCTCGCGGAACTCGTCCAGGCAGGCGTCCAGCAGGTGCTGGAGGCGCAGGCCCTTCTTGCCGGAGGACAGGAACTCCTTGATCGCCATCTTCTTGCCGCGGTCCACGATGTTCTGGATCATGGCGCCGGAGTTGAAGTCCTTGAAGTACAGGACCTCCTTGTCACCGTTGGCGTAGGTGACCTCCAGGAAGCGGTTCTCCTCGGTCTCCGAGTACATCCGCAGCACCACCGAGTTGATCATCGCGTGCACGCACGCCTCGGCGGAACCACCGTGCTCGGCCAGGTCGTCCGGGGACAACGGCAGGCCGGTCAGGATGTACTTGCTGAAGATGTCCTTGGCCGCTTCGGCGTCCGGACGCTCGATCTTGATCTTGACGTCGAGCCGGCCCGGACGCAGGATCGCCGGGTCGATCATGTCCTCGCGGTTCGAGGCGCCGATGATGATGACGTTCTCCAGGCCCTCGACACCGTCGATCTCGCTGAGCAGCTGGGGAACGATGGTGTTCTCCACGTCGGAGGAGACACCCGAGCCGCGGGTACGGAAGATCGAGTCCATCTCGTCGAAGAACACGATCACCGGCGTGCCTTCCGAGGCCTTCTCCCGGGCCCGCTGGAAGATCAGCCGGATGTGCCGCTCGGTCTCGCCGACGTACTTGTTGAGCAGCTCCGGACCCTTGATGTTGAGGAAGTAGCTGGTCTTCTTCTCCTCGCCGCGCCGCTCGGCGATCTTCTTGGCCAGGGAGTTCGCGACCGCCTTGGCGATCAGCGTCTTGCCGCAGCCGGGAGGACCGTAGAGCAGCACGCCCTTCGGCGGGCGCAGCTGGTGCTCGCGGAACAGGTCCGCGTGCAGGAAGGGCAGCTCCACGGCGTCGCGGATCTGCTCGATCTGGGACACCAGGCCACCGATGTCGTGGTAGTCGACGTCCGGCACCTCCTCCAGAACCAGGTCCTCGACCTCGCTCTTGGGGATGCGCTCATAGGCGTACGCGGACCGGGGTTCGATCATGAGGGAGTCGCCGGACCGCAGCAGCCCGCCGATCAGGCCCTCCGCGAGGAAGACGATCCGCTCCTCGTCGGCGTGCGAGACGACCAGTGCCCGGTCGCCCCCGTCGAGGATCTCCTTCAGCGTCACCACCTCGCCGGCCCGCTCGAAACCGAGCGCGTCGACGATGTTGAGGGCGTCGTTGAGGAGCACCTCCTGTCCCCGTTGCAGCGCATCGACGTCAAGCGACGGCGACACTGCCACCCTCAGCTTGCGCCCGCCCGTGAAGACGTCCACCGTGCCGTCCTCGTGCCGCGAGAGGAAGACGCCGTACCCGCTGGGCGGTTGCGCCAGCCGGTCGATCTCCTCCTTGAGCGTCACGATCTGGGCGCGCGCCTCCTTGAGCGTGGCCACCAACCGCTCGTTGTTCTCCGTGAGCCGCGACAGCTGGGCCTGGGTCGCGGCGAGCCGCTCCTCCAGTTGCCTCACATGCCGCGGGCTCTCACTCAACTTGCGCCGCAACAGGGCGAGCTCCTCTTGCAGGAACGCGACCTGAGTGGAGAGATCGTTGGCTTCCTTCTCCCACCGCGCGGCGCGCGCATCCGCGTCGTCGCTCTTTGCCACGTCCCACCTCCCCGGGGGTGTCCTCCCGCCGGTCCTACCTCGTTCGGCCGACGTTTAGGGTGCTCCTAACACTAGCGGCTGATCGCCTCAGTTGAACCCTCCCGACACCCCCGTACCCAGAACTCGATCGAGAATCTGCCCTGTCGGCCGACCTCCCACGGATCCGCTCGGAGCGGGGCGCTAGGGTCGGGTACGTGAGTGAGCTGAGGGTGCGAGTGGATCAGGACCTCTGCACGGGCGACGGCCTGTGCGTGCAGTACGCCCCCGAGGTGTTCGAGTTCGACGTCGACGGCCTCGCGTACGTGAAGGGCGACGACGGGGAACTGCTGCTCAGCCCGGGTGCGACCGTCGAGATTCCGGCCCACCTGCGCCTGGAGGTCATCGATGCCGCCCAGGAGTGCCCCGGTGAGTGCATCCACATCCAGCGCACCCATGACGGGGAACCCCTGTCCGAGGAAGAACGCGCAGCCCTGCGCTGACCTTCCCGCATCCCACCATCCGGACACCCGGACCCCCGCCGGCGACCGACGATGTCCGTGATCGGCGTTTTGTGTCAGAAAGCGCGGTCTGACCGCACTTCCTGACACGAGCCGGCGATCTCCGCCGCCACCGCGGCCGTCAGAGCATGGGTCGGCCGGCGAGGGATGCCACGAGCTGGGCGAACTCCTCCAGCCGGGCGATCTGGCCGGAGCCGCCGTCCTCCAGGGTCTTGCCGAAGCGGAGCGCGTCCTGGCGGACCACGTGCTGCGGGTCGTCCAGCGGGTGGCCGTTGCTGGACTCGTCCAGCGAGCTGAGCAGCAGGTACACGTCGACGCTGTCGACGCGCAGGTGGTTGCCGGCGGTGCGGCTGAGCCGCCGGCGGCAGCCCACCTCGGTGATCACCGACAGCGGGACCACCCGCAGCGACGAGATCATCGAGCCGGCGGGGCCGTCCCCGGGGGCCGTGTCCTCGCCGTGCCACAGCAGCAGCCGGGAGCCGTCGCAGACGACGACCTCCTGCCACACGCCGTTGAACTCGTTGACGAATCGCTCCAGCGTGAACCCGAGCACCTGGGTGCCGCGCAGGACGCCCTCCAGGGCGTCCAGCGCGACCTCCGGGTCACGCAGGTAGGCCCGGGCCGCGCTGTCCAGGTCCGGGTACGGCGACCAGTCGGGGAACACGGCCGGGGGCACGTTCACGGGTGTCTCTCCTACTCCCATACCTCGTCGGCGACAGCGCCGGCGTCGGGTGTCTCAGCGGGGGCGGCAGCCTTCTTGCGCAGCTCGTACGCCTCGCGGCCCTTGCTCGGCTTGCGCCGCCGCGGCGGCGCGGTGACCCCGGGGGCCAGCTTGCGGGCGCGCACCAGGAACGCGGTGTGCGCGATCATGCGGTGGTCGGGCCGCACGGCCAGGCCGTCGGCGTGCCAGTCGCGCACCAGCGACTCCCAGGCCAGCGGCTCGGTGAAGCCGCGCTCGCGCAGCGCCTCGACCAGCTCGGACAGCTGCGGCGTGGTGGCCACGTAGCCGATGAACACGCCGCCCGGCAGTAGGGCGCGCTCGACCATGTCGAGGGCCTCCCACGGGGTGAGCATGTCCAGGATGATCCGGTCGAACCCGGTCTCGGCGTTGTCGGCGACGTCGCCCACGTGCAGGTGCCAGGACGGCTGCAGCGGGTCAGCGGGCTTGCCGTCGGCCGCCCAGGTGCTGCCGAACCAGTTCTGCACGTTCTTGCGGGCCACCGCGGCGAAGTCGTCGCGCAGCTCGTAGGACCACAGCTGCCCCTCGGGCCCCACCGCGCGCAGCAGTGAGCAGGACAGCGCGCCCGAACCCACGCCCGCCTCCAGCACCTTGGCGCCGGGGAAGATGTCGCCCATGGCCACGATCTGGGCCGCGTCCTTGGGGTAGATCACCTGCGCGCCGCGCGGCATGGACAGCACGTAGTCGGCCAGCAGCGGGCGCAGTGCCAGGTAGGCCGTGTTGCCCGACGAGTGCACGACGCTGCCGTCGGGCAGGCCGATGAGGTCGTCGTGGGCGAGGATGCCGCGGTGGGTGTGGAAGGCCTTCCCGGGCTCCAGCACGATGGTGTGCATGCGGTTCTTCGGGTCGGTCAGCTGCACCCGGTCGCCGGCGACGAAGTTGCCGCGTCGCGCGGGCTGAACATGGGGAGTCGCTTGGGGCGCCGCGAGAGCGGCGGCGCCCCGGGACGAGCCATGTTCATTCGTCGGTTCGGTCATGATCGGTCAGGTTCCTGTCTCACGTCAGTTTGCGGCTTTGAGCGCCGCGGGGTCGAGCACCTGCACCACGTCCATGACGGTGAGCACGCCCACCACATTCTCCCCGTCGACCACGAGGTAAGGAGTGGCCGGGTCCCCCCGCAAGAGCTTGATCACGTCAGCGCCGCGGGCGCCCGAGGGGATGGTGGCCACCCCGTCGATGCCCCGGGCCAGCGTCTCCACCGTGATCCAGGGCCGGCGCTGCTCCGGCACGGCGGCCGCGGCCTCCGGCACGACCAGGGCGATCAGCCGCCCGTCCGAGTCGGCCACGCCCAGCACCGGGGCCGCGTGCCCGGCCTCGGTCGCGCGCCGGGTCGCCTCGGCCAGCGAGGTGCCGGTCGGCACCGTGAACAGGGGCCGGGCCAGGCGCACCGGATCGACGAGGGGGTAGCGCGAGCGCACCCGGGCGGTCATCACCGCGCCGGCCGCGCCCTGCCAGATGCTGAACGCGACGAACAGGCCGAACAGCACCCCGACCAGCTGGTACCAGCCGGTGAAGTAGAGCCACACCGAGATCAGCACGGTGGCCACCGCGACGACCCGACCCGACCAGCCCGCGACCAGCAGGCCCGCGTCCCGGTCGCCCTTGATGCCCCAGACCACGGCGCGCAGCGCGCGGCCGCCGTCCAGCGGCCAGCCGGGCAGCGCGTTGTAGATCGCGACGATGATGTTGCACAGCGCGAGCTGGAAGGCGATCTGGTCGGCGATGGTGCCGTCGGGCAGCAGCAGCGCGGCGATCACCGAGCCGATGCCGAGCAGCGCGGACACGGCGGGACCGGCCAGCGCGGTGGCCAGCTCGACGCCGGGTCGCGGGGAGTCGTGGTCGAACTCGGTGTAGCCGCCGAGCAGGTCCAGGGTGATGCCCTTGACGCCGATGCCGTAGTGGCGGGCGGTCAGCGCGTGGCCGAGTTCGTGTAACAACACCGACAGCAGCAGGCAGGCGACGAAGCCGAGGCCCGCCAGGTAGCGCGCCGCGCCGTCGAGGTGCAGGACGTCGCCGAGCCGGTCGCCGTACCAGACGGTGATCAGCACCGACATGATCACCCAGGAGACGCTCAGACGCAGCGGAAACCCGAAGATGCGGCCGACCTGGAAGCCGGATTTCCGCTCGCCACGCGAAGCGGACTTGGATGTCGAATCGGTCACAGCGTCGTCTCCATCGTGACCATGCTATGTCGTGCGGCGAGCTCGGCCCCGTCGTACCGCTCGCCTAACCTGTGGGTCATGACCGAGCAGGCACGTCTCCCCCTCCCCTCGCTGTCGCCGTCCCGTGCGGCCGACTTCAAGACCTGTCCCCTGCTCTACCGGTTCCGCAGCATCGACCGCATTCCCGAGCAGCCGACCCCCGAGCAGGTGCGCGGCACGCTGGTGCACGCGGTGCTGGAGAAGCTGTTCGACTCCCCCGCGGCGCTGCGCACCCGTCCGCTGGCCGACGAGATGGTCACGCCCCAGTGGGAGCGCCTGGTCGAGGAGCAGCCCGAGCTGGCCTCCCTGTTCGACGCCGAGGAGTCGATGAGCCGCGAGGAGTTCCTGTCCTCGGCCACCGACCTGCTCGGCGGCTACTTCGCCGTGGAGGACCCGCGGCGGCTCGAGCCCGCCGAGCGCGAGCAGCTCATCGAGGCCGTGCTCGGCGCCGAGGGCGAGCAGCAGCTGCTGATCCGCGGTTACATCGACCGGCTGGACGTGTCGCCCGACGGCGCGATCCGGGTGGTGGACTACAAGACCGGCGGCGCCCCGCGCGAGGCGTTCGAGGCGCGGGCGCTGTTCCAGCTGAAGTTCTACGCGCTGGTGCTGTGGCGCACCAGGGGCGTGGTGCCGCGGGTGCTGCGGCTGCTCTACCTCAAGGACGCCGAGGTGTGCGACTACACCCCCGACGCCGAGGAGCTGACCCGGTTCGAGAAGACGCTGTTCGCGCTGTGGAAGGCGATCGAGACGGCGACCGCCGCGCAGGACTTCCGGCCCAAGCCCAGCAAGCTGTGCGCGTGGTGCAGCCACCAGCAGCGCTGCCCGGAGTTCGGGGGCACCATGCCGCCGTTCCCGCAGCAGGTGACGGTGCAGACGGTGGACAGCCGGCAGGCCCGGCTGGCCGCGGCCCAGCCCGAGGCGTGACCCGACCGGGTAGCCTGCCCGCGTGCCCCTGACTCCCCTGACCCAGCGCCTGAGCTGGTGGAAGCCCGATTGGTGGACGCCGCTGCGCACGGACGCGGCGCTGGCCGCCGGGCTGCTGGGGGTCCAGGTGCTGCTGGCGTACGCGCAGCCGGGCTGGCGGATGAAGACCGACCTGCTCACGATGCTGTGGAGCGCGGTCACCCTGCTGCCGGTGGTGATCCGCCGCAGCCACCTGTGGCTCGCCATCGGCGCGACCGCGGCGTTCACCGCGGTCGGCCTGCTGTGGCCGGACTCGCTGCTGGGCGGGCAGGGCGTCGCGTTGTGGGTGCTGGCCTACACGGCCGCGGCACACCAGCGCTGGTGGCGGGCCCTGCTCGGCACCGCGGCGCTGTGGCTGGTCAACGACCTGATCTGGGTCTGGGCATACCAGCACGACTTCATGGTCGCCGCCGACGGCACCAAGCTGATCTCGCTGTCCGCGGGCATCGTCATCAACCTCGTGGTGATGGTGATCACCTTCCTGATCGGGCGCACCGTGCGGGCGCGCCGGGAGGCGTCGGCGGCGCTGGCCGAACGGGCCCTGGCCGCCGAGGGCAGCCGGCAGGCGCACGCCGAGCAGGCCGTCGCCGAGGAACGCCGGCGGATCGCCCGGGAGCTGCACGACGTCGTCGCCCACCACGTCAGCGTGATCGGCGTGATGTCCACCGGCGCGCGGCGCATGCTGCACCGCGACCCGGCCGCCGCCGACGAGGCGCTGGCCACCATCGAGCAGACCAGCCGCACCACGCTGCGCGAGCTGCGCCGGCTGCTGTTCGTGCTGCGCTCCGAGGGCGCCCGGGACGACGACGCCGACCGCAGCCCGCAGCCGGGCCTGTCCGCGCTGCGCACGCTGGTCGAGCAGGTCTGCGAGGCGGGCCTGTCCACCTCGCTGCGGGTGGACGGCGAGCTGGGCGAGGTCGACCCGGGCGTGGCGCTGACGGCGTACCGGATCGTGCAGGAGGCGCTGACCAACGCGCTCAAGCACGCCGGGCCGGCGCGGGCGCAGGTGCGGCTGACGGTCGACGGCCGGCTGCTGACCATCGAGGTGTTCGACACCGGCCGCGGACCGTACGCGCGTACCCTGTCCGCGGACGGGATCACGATCGGCGCGGTCACCGGCCACGGCCTGCTCGGCATGCGCGAGCGCGTCGCGGTGTACGGCGGCACCCTGCGCACCGGGCCCCGGCCCGGCGGCGGGTTCCGGGTGCACGCGCGGATCCCCATCGAACAGGCAGGGGCGGCCGGCGCGGCGGCCCCCGAGGCGGAAGCGGAGGTCGCAGGGTGACAGTGGTGGCGTGGTGAAGCCGATCCGGGTGCTGCTCGCCGACGACCAGCCCTTGCTGCGCAGCGGTTTCCGCATGGTGCTGGGCGCCGAGCCGGATCTGGACATCGTCGGCGAGGCCGCCGACGGCGCGGAGGCCGTGGACCTGGCCCGGCGGCTGCTGCCCGACGTCGTGCTGATGGACGTGCGCATGCCGCGCCGGGACGGGGTGGCCGCCACCCGGGACATCACCGCGGCGAAGCTGCCGGTGCACGTGCTCATCCTGACCACGTTCGACCTGGACGACTACGTGGTCGGCGCGCTGCGCGCCGGGGCCAGCGGCTTCCTGGCCAAGGACGTGCCGGCCGACGAGCTGGTAACCGCGATCCGCACCGTCGCCGCGGGCGAGGCGGTGGTCGCGCCGCGCATACTGCGCCGGCTGCTGGACCGCTTCGCCGGGCTGCTGCCCGACCCGGACGCGACCGTGCCGCACTCGCTGAGCACGCTGACCGAGCGCGAGCGCGAGGTGCTGGTGCACGTGGCCCGCGGACTGTCCAATGCGGAGATCGCGCGGGCGCTGACGGTGAGCGAGACCACGGTCAAGACGCACGTCGGTCACATGCTCACCAAGCTGGGATTACGTGACCGGGTGCAGGCCGTGGTGCTGGCCTACGAGACCGGCCTGGTACGACCCGGCTCTACTACCTGAGGAGGAGCCCGCCGTCCCGAAGACCGTCCCGAGGTCTGAGGGAGGGGTGGACAGGCGCTGACAGCCTGTGGGGCATGACTTCTCCGGTAATCGACACACCCGCCGCGGGCGCCGGCGCCGCGGCCCGCGCGGCAGATCTTTGGAAGGTGTACGGCTCGGGCGAGGCACAGGTGATCGCCCTGCGCGGAGTGAGCGTCGAGCTCGAACGCGGCCGGTTCACGGCCATCATGGGCCCCTCCGGCAGCGGCAAGTCCACCCTGATGCACTGCATGGCGGGCCTCGACTCGGCCACCCGCGGCCAGCTCGCGATCGGCGACACGGCGCTGAACGGGCTGGGCGACGCGGGCCTGACCCGGCTGCGCCGGGAGAAGGTGGGCTTCATCTTCCAGCAGTTCAACCTGCTGCCGACGCTGACCGCCGAGGAGAACATCCTGCTCCCGCTGGCCATCGCCGGGCGCAAGGCGGACCCGCAGTGGTTCCGGACCGTCATCGACACGGTCGGCCTGGGCGACCGGCTCGGCCACCGCCCGAACCAGCTCTCCGGCGGCCAGCAGCAGCGCGTCGCCTGCGCCCGCGCGCTGGTGGCGCAGCCCGAGGTCATCTTCGCCGACGAGCCGACCGGCAACCTGGACAGCCGCTCCGGCGCGGAGATCCTGGGCTTCCTGCGCCGCAGCGTCACCGAGCACGGGCAGACCATCGTCATGGTCACCCACGACGCGAACGCCGCCAGCTACGCCGACCGGGTCATCTTCCTGGCCGACGGGCAGATCGTCGACGAGCTGACCGAGCCGACCGCGGACGCGGTGCTGGACCGGATCAAGCGCCTGGACGTCGTGTCCACGGGAGCCTCGGAATGATCAAGGCCAGCCTCCGCGGCCTGCTGCAGCGCAAACTGCGCCTGTCGCTGGCCGTCTTCGCCATCGTGCTGTCGGTGGCGTTCCTGGCCGGCAGCCTGGTGCTGTCGGACACCCTGAACGCGCGGTTCACGGCCCTGTTCAGCACCATCAACCAGAACGTCTCGGTGGTGGTGCAGGCCAAGGACCCGCAGGCGGTCAAGCCGGCCCGGCTGACCGACGCGCAGCTGCGCACCCTGTCCGAGGTCGACGGCGTCAGGCTCGTCTCGCCGGACGTCAGCGCCCAGGGCGTGATCCCGTTCCGGGCCACCGACGGCGAGCCGGTCAGCGCCGACGCGGCACTCGGCTTCGGCGTGGACGGCAAGGACGACCCGCTCGGCCTGGTCGAGCTGCGCGAGGGCCGCTGGCCCACCGCCGAGGGCGAGGTCGCGATCACCGCGCACACCGCCGAACTGGCCAAGGTCAAGCGCGGCGAGCAGCTGAAGGTGTACCTGCCGGTGCTCAACGAGCCGCGCACGTTCACCGTGGTCGGCGTCGCCGGCTACTCCGGCGGCCGGGACAGCCTCGCCGGCGAGGTCGTGGTCATGTTCCAGCAGGCGTTCGCGCAGCAGACGTTCTACGGCGCGACCGGCGTGTACGGCGGCGCGTCCTTCGCCGCCGAGGACGGCGTCAGCGACGACGCGCTCAAGCAGCGGATCGCGGAGCAGCTGCCGGACGGGTTCAAGGCGCTGACCGGGCAGGAGAGCAGCGAGGAGCAGTCGGCGCAGGTCGGCGTGCTGTTCGACGTGTTCAAGTACATCCTGATCGGGTTCGCGGTGGTCGCGGGCGTGGTCGGCATCTTCCTGATCTTCAACACCTTCAACATCATCGTCGCGCAGCGCACCCGCGAGCTGGCGCTGCTGCGTGCGCTGGGCGCCGGTTGGGGCCAGGTCGCCGGCTCGGTGCTGCTGGAGGCGCTGGTGGTCAGCCTGGTCGGCGCGACCGTGGGCCTGGCGGCCGGCATCGGGCTCGCCGCGGCGGGCGAGGCGGCGATCACCAGTGAGGTGGCGCTGCCCAGTGCCGGGCTGGTCGTCGCGCCGCTCACGGTGATCCTGGCGTACCTGCTGGGTGTCGTGGTGACGCTGGTGGCCGCGTTCGTGCCCGCGGTGCGGGCCTCGTCGGTGCCGCCGGTCGCCGCGATGCGCGACGTGGTGCGCCCCGACAAGTCGCTCAAGGCACTGTCCATCGTCGGCGCGGCCTTCGCGCTACCGGGCATCGGCCTGGTGCTGCTGGGCGCGTTCGCGGACCTGGGCGGCACCGCGTTCCTGATCCTGCTGGCCGGCGCGGTGCTGGTGTTCATCGGGGCGCTGCTGCTGTCACCGCTGCTGGCCCGCCCGCTCGTGCGGGGGCTCGGCGCGCTGGTCGGCCGGGGCTCCGCGGGCAACCTGGGGGTGCGCAACGCGGCGCGCAACCCGCGCCGCACCGCCGTCACCGCGGCCGCGATCATCATCGGCGTCACCGTGATCGGCATGACCGCGACCGTGGTCCAGTCCTTCAAGACGAGCCTCACGGACATCATGGGCGACAACATCGGCGTGGAGGTGATGATCCAGGCGAACGTCACCGCCGCGCCCGACGGCCGGCAGGGCTTCAACCCGAAGGCGCTGGCGCAGGTGCGCGCCATCCCGGGCGTGAAGGAGGCGGCGGCCTGGCACTTCGACGCGCTCGGGGTGAGCGTCGCGGGGCAGCCGCAGGCGTTCGGCATCTTCGCCACCGACGTCGGCCAGGCCTCGCGCATGTTCCCGTTCGACGCGACCGACGGCCAGATCCGCACGCTGGCCGCGCAGGAGCTGGTGCTCGACGACAACATCGCCGAGACGCTCAAGCTCAAGGCGGGCGACCGGACCCCGGTGGTGATCGGCGGGGTGACCCGCGACTACACCGTGGTCGGCGTGTACAAGGCGACGCCGATCATCCAGGGCATCCTGGTCGGCGAGCCCGCGGTCGCGGACTTCCCCGGGCCGCTGGCGTTCCAGGGCTTCGTCTCGCTGAACGACGGCGTCGACGCGGCCCCGGTGGTCGCGCAGATCGAGACGATCATGAAGGACTACCCGGGCGTGCAGGTCGGCGACCGGCAGTCCTACGTCGACCAGGCCACGGCCAGCTACGACTTCCTGCTGATCGCGGTGCAGATCCTGCTGCTGGTGGCGCTGGTCATCGCACTGCTGGGCATCCTGAACACGCTGGTGCTCAGCATCGTCGAGCGCACCCGCGAGCTGGGCCTGGTCCGCGCGGTCGGGCTCAGCCGGGGCGGCCTGGTCTGGATGGTCACCGTCGAATCGGTGCTGATCACCGTGTTCGGCGTCTTCCTCGGGTTGGCTCTCGGGGTCGGTCTAGGGGCCGCTTTCACCAAGGCGCTGATGACATTGGAGTTCGCGACGGTGATCGCGATCCCGTGGCTGGAACTGGTGCAGTACCTCCTGGCCGCGGTCGTGGCCGGGGTGCTGGCGGCGGTCATCCCCGCGCGGATGGCGGCCCGCCTCAACGTGCTGGACGCCATCTCCTACGAGTGAGTGCCTGCCCGGGTCAGGGTCGCCCCTGACCCGGGCGTGGGGGCCTTCCCCGCGTACGGAAGCCCGGGGCGGCTCACCCCGCGGGCCGAGGTCCGCGGCCGTTTCCCCGCCGACGATGAGTACACCGGCCGGTCGCGTGCCCCGCCTTGGCAACGCGGCCGGCCGGTCCATGTCGCCGACCGGCCGAGGGAAGAACTCATGACAACAGCAGCCCCGCCCCTGACCCGCCAGCGCGCGGAGACCTCCGCCGCCCGCGCGTCCGGAGTCTGGAAGGTGTACGGCTCGGGCGAGGCCCAGGTGGTGGCCCTGCGCGGGGTCGACGTCGAGCTCGAACGCGGCCGCTTCACCGCCATCATGGGCCCGTCGGGCTCCGGCAAGTCCACCCTCATGCACTGCCTCGCGGGCCTGGACTCGGTCAGCCGCGGCCAGGTCTTCGTCGGCGACACCGGGGTCACCGGCCTGTCCGACGCGGGCCTGGCCCGGCTGCGCCGCGAGAAGATCGGCTTCATCTTCCAGCAGTTCAACCTGCTGCCGACGCTGACCGCGCAGGAGAACATCCTGCTCCCGCTGGCCATCGCCGGGCGCAAGCCGGACCAGGACTGGTTCAAGACGGTCATCGACACCGTCGGCCTGGGCGACCGCCTCGGCCACCGCCCCAACCAGCTCTCCGGCGGCCAGCAGCAGCGCGTCGCCTGCGCCCGCGCACTCGTCTCCCGGCCGGAGGTCGTCTTCGCCGACGAACCCACCGGCAACCTGGACAGCCGCTCCGGCGCCGAGGTGCTGGGCTTCCTGCGCCGCAGCGTCACCGAGTACGGCCAGACCATCGTCATGGTCACCCACGACGCCGTGGCCGCCTCGTACGCCGACCGGGTCATCTTCCTCGCCGACGGGCAGATCGTCGCCGAGCTGACCGGGCCGACTCCGGAGCGCGTGCTGGACACCCTGAAGAGCCTGGACCGCCCCGCGCCGCCGGAGACCGAGCTCTGATGCTGCGCGCCACCCTGAAGAGCCTGCTCGCCCGCAAGCTGCGCCTGGTCCTGTCGGGCCTGGCCGTGCTGCTGGGCGTGATGTTCGTGTCCGGCTCGTTCGTGCTGACCGACGCGCTGGGCCGCTCGTTCGACAACATGTTCTCCTCGGCCATGGCCGAGACCGACGTGCTGGTCAGCGCCCGCCCGGCCATCGACGTGTCCGAGCTGGAGGGCGAGCCGGTGCCCGGCATGCTCGCCGCCGCCGACCGCGACGCGGTGGCCGGGGTGCCCGGCGTCGCGCAGGTCGTCGGCGAGGTGCAGGCCGACGGCGCGCGCCTGATCGGCGCGGACGGCAAGGTCGTCGCCTCGTTCGGCCCGCCGCGCTTCGGCGCGAACTGGACCGGCGAGACCGGCGGCCTGGAGCTGCGCGAGGGCCGCGGCCCGGCCGCCGCCGACGAGATCGCGATCAACGTGACCCTGGCCGAGCTGAGCAAGCTCAAGGTCGGCGACCGGGTCGGCGTGCTGACCACCCAGCCCAAGAAGCTGTTCACGCTGGTCGGTGTCTTCGGCTACGAGGGCGGGCTGCCCGGCCGCGGGCCGGTGCACGAGGTCCGGTTCACCGAGCCGGTCGCCCAGGAGCTGATGCTGGGCGCGCCTGGCGCGTACACCAGCCTGAGCGTGACCGCCGCACCCGGCACCGACCCCGCCGCCCTGCGCGACGCGATCAAGTCGCGGCTCGGCGACAAGTACGTGGTGCAGACCGGCCAGGAGGCCGCCGCGGCCATCGCCGGCGAGTTCAAGACGATCCTGTCGCTGTTCAACAACATCCTGCTCGGCTTCGCCGGGGTGGCGCTGTTCGTCGGCACCTTCCTCATCCTCAACACGTTCTCGATCATCGTGGCGCAGCGGACCAGGGAACTGGCGCTCAGCCGGGCGCTGGGCGCGAGCCGCCGCCAGGTCATCGGCTCGGTCATGGTCGAAGCGCTGGCCATCGGCCTGCTCGCCTCGGTGCTGGGCCTGGCCGCGGGCGTCGGCGTCGGCGCGCTGCTGGCGAAGTTCGCCGCCGACTTCAGCAGCATCGTGCTGGCCTCGATCAGCCTGCCGCTGGCCGCGGTGATCAGCGCGTTCGCCGTCGGCATCGGCGTCACGGTGATCGCCGCCCTGCTGCCCGCGGTGCGCGCCTCCCGGGTGCCCCCGGTCGCCGCGTTGCAGGAGGTCTCCACCCCGGACCGCCCGCTGACCAGGCTGACGGTCAGCGGCTCCGTGATCGGCGCGCTGGGCGCGGGCGCGATCGCGTTCGGGCTCGCCACCAGCGGCGACGCGGTGATGTGGCTGCTGCTGGGCGGGGTGCTCGCCACCTTCATCGGGGTGTCGCTGCTCAGCCCGGTGCTCGCCCGCCCGGTGGTGTCGGTGCTGGGCAGGCTGTTCTCGTGGTCGGTGCCGGGACGGCTGGGCCGGCTCAACTCCGGCCGCAACCCGCGCCGCACCGCGATCACCGCGGCCGCGCTGATGGTCGGCGTGGCTCTGATCACCGGCGTGAACACCACGATCTCCTCGGCCGACCGCAGCCTGCGCGGCGACGCCGAGACCGGTTTCCAGGCCGACCTGATCATCTCGGGTCAGGAGTCGCCGGGGGTGCTGCCGACCTTCGACGAGGCGCTGCTGCCCCAAATGCGGGCGGTGCCCGGCATCGGCACGGTCACCGCCGAGTACAACGACCAGGCCCTGATCAACGAGGAGCCGAGCTGGGCGGCCGCGGTGACCGACCTGCCCGCCGTCGTGCGGGACCTGTCCCTGGTGACCGTCGCGGGCTCGCTGGCCCAGCCGGGGGCGGGTGAGGTCGTCGTCGACGACCAGAGCGCGACCCGGGCCGGGTTGACGGTCGGCAGCACGGTCACCGTGAAGCTGCCCAAGGCTGAGCCGGCGTCTTACCGGATCAGCGGCGTCTACCAGCGGGTGCCGTTCTACGGCGGCTACATCTTCGGCACCGGCGTGGTGCCCGGGATGCGCTTCCCGCAGCCGTCGTTCGCGTACGTCAGCCTCGCCGACGGCGCGGACGCCGCAGCGGCCCGCACCGGCCTGGAGGCGCTGCTCGTCGACAGCCCGGAGATGCTGGTCGAGGACAAGCAGCAGTATCTGGACCGGGAGCTGGGCGAGGGCGCGCAGCTGCTCCTCATGATCCAGATCCTGCTGGGCCTGGCCATCGTCATCGCGGTGCTGGGCGTCATCAACACCCTGGCGCTGTCGGTGCTGGAGCGCACCCGCGAGCTGGGCCTGCTGCGGGCCATCGGGCTGAGCCGGGCCGCGACCATGCGCATGATCACCGTCGAGGCCGTGGTGATCACGGTGTTCGGCGTGCTGCTCGGCGTGGCCGTCGGCGTCGGACTCGGCGCGGCCGTGGTCCAGGGCCTGGCCGACGAGGGTCTGAAGACCCTCGCCGTCCCGTGGAACGCCATCGGCCTCTACCTCGCCGCCGGCGTGGCCCTCGGCGTCCTGGCCGCCGTCCTGCCCGCGATCCGCGCCGCCCGCATCAACGTCCTCACCGCCATCGCCCACGAGTAACCCGGCCGAAGAAGGGCACCTTCTTTAACGCTCCGCGTTAAAGAAGGTGCCCTTCTTCACGCGTCACCCGCGCTGACCAGGACGTTCTCTTTGCTTCGGGGCGATGCCGGAGGCGGCACCGTCCGCCAAGGATTGCCAAGGAGTCTTTGCAAAGATATGTTGGTGGTCATGGCAGCCGAACGCATCACCCTCGATCCGCGCACGCTGCGCGGGCTCGCCCACCCCCTGCGCGTGCGCCTGCTGGGCCTGCTGCGCGAGCGGGGACCCTCCACCGCCACCCTGCTGGCCGCCCAGCTCGGCCAGTCCAGCGCCGCCACCAGCTACCACCTGCGCCAGCTGGCCCTCTACGGGTTCGTGATCGACGAGCCGGCCCGCGGCAACAACCGCGAGCGCTGGTGGCGGGCCGCGCACCGCGGCACCACCGTGGACCACGTGGAGCCGGAGTCGTTCGGCGACTTCGAGGCCTACCTGCGCGCCGTCGCCGCCCAGTACGCCGCCCGCGTCGACCGCGCCCTCGACGAGTACGCCACCCGCCCGCCGCAATGGCAGCGCGTCGGCACCATCAGCGACTGGACGGGCCAGCTCACCCCCGACGAGACCAAGGAGCTGCAGGCCGACCTGTTCGCGGTCTTCGAGCGCTACCGGCGCTTCGACCTCGACGCCGAGACGCCCGAGGGCACCGCCCGCGTCCATGTGCAGTTCCAGGTGCTGCCGTTCCCCGAGGAGTCGGCATGAGAGGGCTGGCCGGCCTGCTGATCGCGGGCACCGTGTCGAAGGTCGGCAGCGTGCTGACGTTCCTGGCCGTCCCGTGGCTGGTGCTGGTCACCACGGGCAGCCCGGCCCGGATGGGCCTGGCCGCGGCGGCCGAGCTGCTGCCGTACGTCCTGATCGGACCGCTCGGCGCGCCCCTCGTCGACCGGATCGGCCCGCGCCGGGTGTCCATCGTCGCCGACCTGGCCAGCGCCGCCGTGATGGCAGCCGTGGCGTTCGGGCAGCGCGGCGGGTTCGGGGTGCTGCTGGTGCTGCTCGTGCTCGCCGGGGCGCTGCGCGGGCTCGGCGACTGCGCCAAGCGGGTGCTGCTGCCCTCGACCATCGCCGCGTCCGGGGTGGACATGACCCGCGCCACCACCGTGTACGACGGCGTGAACCGGCTCGCCGGGCTGCTCGGCGCGGCCCTGGGCGGGGTGCTGATCGCCGCGCTGGGCGCACCGCGCACGGTGCTGCTGGACGGCGTCTCGTTCGCGGTGTGCGCGCTGCTGGTGGCCGCGCTGGTGCCCGCCCGCACCACGGCCGCCGCCGCCGACGCCCCGCCGCCGGAGCCGTACCTGACCGCGCTGCGCGGCGGCGTCGACTTCATCCGTGGCGACCGGCTGATGCTGGGCATCCTGGCCATGCTGTTCGTGACCAACCTGGCCGACCAGGCCAACGCCGCCGTGTTCGTGCCGGTCTGGATCGACGAGGTGCTCGGCTCGCCGGAGGCGCTGGGCTGGGTGAGCGCGGCGTTCGGGCTCGGTGCGGTGCTGGGCAACCTGGTCTTCACCGCGCTCGCGCCGCGCGCACCCCGCTACGCGGTGTTCACCGTCGGGTTCCTGGTCGGCGGCTCGCCCCGGCTGGCCGTGATGGCACTGTCCGACGACCTGACGCCGGTGCTGGTCGCGGCCTTCGCCTCCGGGCTGGCGATGGCCGCGGTCAACCCGATCCTCGCCGCGACCATGTTCGAGCGGGTGCCCGCGCACCTGCAGGCCCGGGTGCTGAGCCTGTCCAACGCGATCGGTTTCGCGGGCATCCCGCTGGGCGGTCTGCTTGGCGGCTGGGCCGTGGAGCACATCGGACTGACTCCGGCCCTGCTGGTCTTCGGCGCGTGCTACCTGGGCGCGACACTGCTGCCGGTGGTCTCGCCCGGCCTGTGGCGACAGCTGGACCGCCGCCCGGCGGACGCACCCGTGCCCCACCCACGCGATACGCGACCTGACGGCTCGGTGGCCTCCGCGCGCGCCGCCGCGACGGCGTCTGTCAACTCACGTTGACACCCCGGATCGGTGTCAACTACGGTTGACAACAACGATCGAGGGAGGCTCACGATGAACGCCGATGTGGTGATCTCCGGGGGCGGCCCCACCGGGCTGCTGCTCGCCGCCGAGCTGCGCCTGGGCGGGGCGCGGGTGGTGGTGCTGGAACGCCGCGCCGAGCCCGACCCGGTGCCGCGCGCCAACGGCCTGGTCGGCCAGGTGGTGACCGTGCTGTACCGGCGCGGGCTCTACCGCGCCCTGGCCCGCCACGACCGCGGGCCCCGGGCACTGGTCCAGCGCTGGTTCACCGGGTCGCTCGGCGACCGCCCCCGCCCCGTGCGCGGCTTCTCGCACGCCGGATTCCGGCTCGACCTGCGCCGCCTGCGCGACGCCAACCCGCTGCACGTGCTCGCGGTGCCGCAGCGCCGGATGGAGCAGGTCTTCGAACGGCACGCCCGCGGCCTCGGCGCGGACGTCCGGCGTGGACACACGTTCGCCGGGCTCGCCCAGGACGGCGACGGCGTGACGGTCGAGGTCGACGGCCCGGACGGGCGCTACCGGCTGCGAGCGGCGTACCTGGTCGGCTGCGACGGGTCGCACAGCGCCGTGCGCAAGGTGGCCGGGATCGGCTTCCCCGGCGAGACCAGCCGCGAGGTGGTCATCCGGATGGCGCACGTGGTGCTGCCCCGCGCCGCGCTCACCCCCGCCGGCGCGCTGCGCGCCGCCGACGGCGCGGTGTACCGGCCCTACCAGCTGCACCGTACGGCGCACGGGGCGTTCTCGTTCGCCTCGTTCATTCCCGGTGTGCACGTGCTGAGCACCCACGAGTGGGATGCGCAGGCACCCGGCGAGCAGGTGCCGATGTCGGTCGCCGAGGCCCGGACCAGCCTGTCCCGGGTGGTCGGCGTGGACGTCCCGGTCGCGGAGCCGCCCACCGACGGCCGGCCGTGGATCCTGCGCCGGCTCACCGACCGCAACAACCGGCTGGCCGACCCGTACCGCGTGGGCCGGGTGTTCGTCGTCGGCGACGCCGCGCACGTGTTCGCGGGTTTCGGCGGCTCCAATCTCAACCTCGGCCTGCAGGACGCGGTCAACCTGGCCTGGAAGCTGGCCCTGGTGGCCCGTGGCCTGGCCCCCGACGCGCTGCTCGACACCTACCAGTCGGAGCGGATGCCGCAGGCCCGGCAAGCCCTGGACCGCACCCGGGAGCAGGCCGAGCTGATGGCCCCCGGCGACGAGGTGACCGCCCGGCGCGAGCGGTACGCGGCGCGCCTGCGTGAACCCGGGTTCCTGCGCGAGGTCGCCGACGCCGTCGCGGGCCTGGATCTGCCGTACCCGATGGGCCAGGGTCCTGCCCCGCTCGGCCGGATGGCGCCCGACCTGCGGCTGGCGCACGACGGGCGCCGCATCCGGCTCGCGTCGCTGCAGCACGGCGCGCGACCGCTCCTGCTCGACCTCACCGGCGGCCCGGCGCTGGCCGCCGCGGCGGCCCCGTGGGCGGACCGCGTCGACCTGGTCCGCGCGACGTCCCGCGACCCCGGCGCTCCCCCTGCCCTGCTGATCCGCCCCGACGGCTACGTCGCCTGGACGGGCCCCGCCCCGAACGACCCCACCGGCCTCCCGGACGCCCTCACCACCTGGTTCGGCCCGCCCGCCACCACGCCATGATCGCGCGACTTGCCTGGCACCTGTGGGAATCTTGAGCCCACTTTCCCACAGGTGCCAGGCAAGTCCGATGACCTTGGCCGCCGGCGACCTGATGGAGCGTCAGCGGCGGAGGACGGCGTAGACGTCCTCGGGGGTCAGGATGCCGAGGACGTCGGCGCCGTCGCGGACCACGACCCAGCCGGTGTCGCCCTCCAGCAGCGCGGCGAGCGCGTCGCGCAGCGAACCGTCCACCGGCACCGAGGGCGCCCCGTCCGTGGCGTCGGGCATCGGGCGCAGGCCATCGCGCGGGATCGGGGTCACCGCCAGCAGCTTGATGCCGCGGTCCGCGCCGACGAACTCGGCCACGAACGTGTTCGCCGGCTTGGCCAGCAGCTCGGCCGGGGGCGCGAACTGCTCCAGCTTGCCGCCCTCGGACAGCACCGCGATCCGGTCGCCGAGGCGCACCGCCTCGTCGACGTCGTGCGTGACGAAGACGATGGTCTTGCGGACCGTCTGCTGCAGGCGCAGGAACTCGTCCTGCAGCCGCCCGCGCACGATCGGGTCGACGGCCGAGAACGGCTCGTCCATCAGCAGCACCACCGGGTCGGCGGCCAGCGCCCGGGCCACCCCGACGCGCTGGCGCTGCCCGCCGGACAGCTCGTGCGGGTAGCGGTCGGCGTAGCGGGCCGGGTCGAGGCCGACCAGGTCCATCAGCTCCGCGGTGCGCTCGGCGATCTGCCCCTTGGGCCAGCCGAGCAGCTTGGGCACGGTGCCGATGTTGTCGCGCACGGTCTGGTGCGGGAACAGGCCCACGTTCTGGATGACGTAGCCGATGCGCCGCCGCAGCGCGATCGGGTCGACCGCGGTGATCTCGTCGTCGCCGAGCCACATCCGCCCGCCCGACGGCTCGATCAGCCGGTTGACCATCCGCAGGATGGTGGACTTGCCGCAGCCCGACGGCCCGACCAGCACGGTCAGCTCGCCGGCGGGCAGCTCCAGGCTCAGCTCGCGGACCGCGACCGTGCCGCCGTCGTACTGCTTACGTACGCCGTCCAACCTGATCGACACCGCAGCGGTACGGTTCACCTATGCCCTCCAAGCTCAACGACGCCGTGCTCGGCCTCGGCGCACCGGGCGACGATCCGCGCAACCCCTGGTTCTCCTGGAGCTACGTCAGCCAGAACACCGACACCCTGCTCGCCGCGCTGCGCGAACACCTCTTCCTGACCATAGTCGCCGTGACACTGGCGACGGTGATCGCGATCCCGCTGGCGATCCTGGCCTACCGCGTCGGCTCGCTGGCCGGGCCGATCCTCGGGTTCACCGGTGTGCTCTACACCATCCCCTCATTGGCGCTGTTCGCGTTCCTCGCCCCGTTCACCGGCATCGTCGAGCCGACCACGGTGCTGATCGGACTGACGATGTACGCGCTGCTGACCATCGTGCGCAATACGCTGACCGCGCTGCGGCAGGTGCCCGCCGACGTGCTCGACAGCGCCCGCGGCATGGGCTACGGCAAGCGGGCCATGCTGTGGCGCATCGAGCTGCCGCTCGCGCTGCCGGGCATCATGACCGGTCTGCGTATCGCCACCGTGTCGACGGTCGCGCTGGTCACGGTCGGCGAGCTCGCCGGCTGGGGCGGCCTCGGCGAGCTGATCATCGGCGGCTTCAACAGCAACTACTACCGCCCGCAGATCATGACGGCAACGCTGCTGTGCGTGGCCCTCGCCCTGGTCCTCGACCTGGTCCTGCTCGCCGTGGGCCGCATCGTGATGCCCTGGACCCGCCGGAGGGCAGCATGAGCGAGCGCCAGCGAGCAAATCATGGGCCTGACGCCCATGCCGCCGACGAGCGCAGCGAGGAGATGGCATGAGCGTCATCGGCGATGCGATCGTCTGGCTCAACGATCCGCTGAACTGGACCAACCCCGACGGCATCTTCGCGCGTACGGCCGAGCACCTGTGGATCTCCGCGGCGGCGGTGGCGCTGGGCTGCGCGGTCGCCTGGCCGCTGGGCGTGTTGATGGGGCACGTCGGCCGCGGCGGTCCCGCGGTGGTGACCGTGACCAACCTGAGCCGCGCCGTGCCCACGGTGGCGCTGCTCACCATCTTCCCGCTCACCGCGATCGGCTTCGGCCCGAAGGCGATCATCCTGGCACTGTCCCTGTTCGCGATCCCGCCGCTGCTGGCCAACGCCTACCTGGGCCTGCGCGAGGTCGATCCGGAGGTGCGCGACGCGGGCCGGGGCATGGGCCTGTCCGGCTGGCAACTGCTGCGCAAGGTGGAGCTGCCGCTGGCGGTGCCGTACCTCGCCAACGGGTTCCGCATCGCCGCGGTGCAGGTGGTGGCGACGGCGACCCTGGCCGCTTACGTCAACGGCGGCGGCCTGGGCATGATCATCAGTCGGGGCTTCGGGCTGGGCCTCGCCTCGGGCGGCGGCCAGGTGCTGGCCGGCGGCCTGCTGGTGGCGCTGCTCTGCCTGGCCGTGGAGGGCGTGCTCGCCCTCGCCGAGAGGGCACTGCTGCCCAAGTCGCTGCGCCGCGTCAGGCACCGCCCCCCGGCGTCGGTCGCCGACGCGCTGCCCGCCGGGTCCTGAGCGGCCGCTTCAGAGCAGGCCGCGAGCGCGCAGCAGGTCGAACAGCTGCGCGTTGTCGCGGAACAGCACGCTGTCGATGCCGGCGGCCGTGCCGCCCGCGACGTAGACCGGCTTGTCGTCGACGAACAGGCATTCCTGCGGCGTGCGCCCGATCTCGGCGAGGGCACGCTCGAAGAACGCCCGCTCCGGCTTCAGAAAACCTATCTCGTACGACACCAGCACCCCGCTGATGCCCGGCCGCCCGCCCAGCAGCTCGCGGATCACGGCCGCGCGCCGCGGGTGCTGGTTGGTGACCAGGTACACACCGCCGACCGCGAGCCGGGGCAGCACCGCCAGCAGCTCCTCGTTGGGGTCGAGGCTGCCCGCGGGCACCAGCAGCACGCCGTCCACGTCGAGCAGCAGCGTCGTCACCACGCGATCAGCCTAGGCCCGCACCGGCGGCGTCCCACATGACGTCGATCACCTCGCGGTTTGCGCGACAAGCTGCTGACCTGGGGATGTGAACGGTTTGCGAACGGTCCGGCGCGGGTAGACGAGCGCGGTTCACAAATTCATCGCAAGGATGTCTCAGCTACGCGGTAAGAAAGACCTTTGCACATCATCTCGCAGTGCATACGACGGAAGGCTGAATATGGCAACGCACACCCGGAGGGCGTCCGTCCTCCTGCTGGCCGGTGTCACCGCGGCGGCGTTCGCGCTGACCGGCTGCGGGCAGGCCGGTTCCTCGGGCACGGAGGCCCCGGCCACCGCCTCGGGCGCGGGCTGCGCGCCGGTCGCCGGCGACCAGCTGGTGGTCCTCGACGACGACAAGCACCTGCAGAACACCGACAACATCGTCGCGGTCGCCAACGCCAAGCGGGCCACCCCGGCGCTGCTGGCAGCGGTCGACAAGGTCGGGGCGGCGCTGGACACCCCGAAGCTGATCGCGCTCAACAAGGCCGTCGAGGTCGAGCGCAAGACCTCCGAGGTCGCGGCGCAGGAGTTCGCGGCGCAAGCGGGCCTGACCACCGGCCTGTCCGGCGGGGCCGGCCCGGTCGTGGTCGGCGCGGCGAACTTCCCGGAGAGCAAGACCCTCGCCGAGCTGTACAAGATCGCGCTGAACGCGGCGGGCTTCCAGGCCACCGTGCAGGTCTCCGGCAACCGCGAGCTCTACGAGCCCGCCCTGGAGCGCGGCGAGCTGACGGTGTTCCCGGAGTACGCCGCGACCCTCACCGAGTTCCTGAACCAGAAGCAGAACGGCAAGGACGCCGCGGCCAAGGCCAGCGGTGACCTCAACGCCACCGTGGCGGCCCTGAAGGAGCTGGCCACCAAGGCCGGGCTGACCGTGGGCACCCCGTCGGCCGCCGCGGACCAGAACGCGTACGCGGTGACCAAGGCGTTCGCCGACCAGCACCAGGTCAAGACGCTGTCGGACTTCGCCGCCAAGTGCTCCGGCAAGGCCACCGTGCTGGCCGGTCCGCCGGAGTGCCCGCAGCGCGCGTTCTGCCAGCCGGGCCTGGAGAAGACCTACGGCATCGAGTTCGGCTCGTTCCAGCAGGCCGACGCCGGCGGCCCGCAGAGCAAGACCGCGGTGACCACCGGCAAGGCCACCCTCGGCATGGTCTTCTCGTCCGACGGCAGCCTCGCCACCAACTGACCCACCACACCACCAGCGGCTGCGGTCCGGTCCCCTGGACCGGACCGCAGCCACCCTGCCGTGTTGATCATGAACTTATGGCGCGGCTCGACGGCGCGTCAAGGCCACGACTTCATGATCACCTTGGCGGACCGCCGGACGGCCTCAGGCCGAGGCGGGGTTCGCGGACATCAGATGAACCGGAACAGGCGGCCGCCCGACCCGAGCGGGCGGGGTGCGGCGGTGAGGCGGTGCACGCCGACGGAGAACAGCACACCGGCCGGGGCATGGAAGGCCGTCTCGGTGAAGCCCGCCTCGGCGAACCACGCCCGGATCGACGGGGTCAGGTCGGGTGCGCGCCGGGTCCGCGTCCAGATCACGGTCGCGCCGGGTGCGCACAGCCGTGGCAGCGCGGCGACGGTCCGCCGGACGTCGGCGTCGCCGATGTTGCCGAAGACCCCCGCGAACAGCACCAGATCGGCCGGAACGGCGTCGGCATAGGACTCCGGTAGTCCGGCGTCGGCGCACTTCGTCGCGACGGCCACGCCCAGGCGGTCGGCCTCCGCCCGCGCCGCCGCGGTGTTGCGGGGGTCGTACTCGATCAGCGTCGCGCGCACCCGCGACGCGTCGGGCCGCCGTGCCAGCACCCCGAGCAGGTCGCGCCCCTGACCCGCACATGCGCTGACCGCGGTCAGCACCGGCTCCGGGCGCTCGTCCAACCACTCGTCGACGTGCTCCTGCACGAGCCGCAACCGGCGCGCCAGCGGCGAACCGGGATCGCCGTACGGCAGGTGCCAGTCGTGCCAGTCAGTCGCCGAACCCATGCCGGCAGGCTGCCACATCCCGGCCCCCGACACGCCAGCCGATCATGAAGTTGTGCCGTCGACACGCCGTCGAGCCGTGCCACAAGTTCATGATCAACGCGAAGAGAGGGTGGCGAGGGTGACGCCGGCGAGGGTGGTCAGCAGGGTCAGGCCGGTCATCGGCTTGAGGGAGACCGCGTTGGGGACGCCGATCACGCGGGTGCCGGCGGCGAGCGCGCTGGCCACGCCCGTGGGCGAGTCCTCGATCACCAGGCAGTCGGCGGGCTCGACGTCCAGCAGCTTCGCCGCGCGCAGGTACGGGTCCGGGTGCGGTTTGGTGAACGCGACCTCGTCGCCGCAGACCACCGCGTCGAAGTTGTGCCTGCCGAGCTCGTCGAGGGCCACCTCGACGGCTCTCCGGCTGGTGGAGGTGACCAGGGCCGTGGGCAGTCCCGCGGCCCGGACCTCGTGCAGCAGCTCCCGGGCGCCCGGGCGCCACACCAGGTCGGTGGCGAACAGCCCCACCACCCGGTCGTAGATCCAGGCCGCGCTGACGGCCGCGTCCCGCCAGGGCTGGCCGATGCCCTCGTGGAACAGCACCATGGACTCGTCGACGGAGCGCCCGACCATGTTCAGCCGGACCTCGACCGAGACCTCCGCGCCGTACTCGCGGGCCAGTTCCTCGATGGCGAGGTCCCACAGCGGCTCGCTGTCGAACAGGGTTCCGTCCATGTCGAAGAGCACTGCCGCCGGAGTCATGGCACGATCATCCCCGGCCACGGCCGGGAGCGCCGCCGACCGTGGCTGACATCACGCCCCACGGCCGCCGCGGACCAGCCAGGACCCGCTGCGGCCCGCGCGGGCACGAGCGTGGCTGGGGCGGCCGGCCGATCTTGGTTTGCCGCGCGGCGGGGTGTCGGGGGCGGCGGATACGGTGTGGCCGAAGCGCTCCCCTCCCGCGAGAGAAGGCCCCTTCCCCATGCCCGCTGAGACCACCTACCTCGAACTGTCCGAAGCCGACGGCGGCTCGCACAAGTTCTACGAGGTCGTCGTCGACGACACCGAGCTGACCATCCGCTACGGCCGCATCGGTGACGCCGGGGCCACGACGAAGAGCACGTTCGCCGACAACGCCAAGGCCCGTGCGGCCGCGGCGAAGAAGATCGGCGAGAAGGTCCGCAAGGGGTATGCCCCCGCGGTGCAGGGCGCGCGGGGCAAGCGCTCCGTGTCGCGGCGCGCCATCGTCAGCACCCGGTCGACCGCGAAGACCGCGCCGGTGCTGTGGCGCTACCGCTCGGGCACGTCCGCGTTCGGCGTCTTCGTCGACAGCAAGGTCTGCATGGTCGGCAACGAGGCCGGCGTGATCACCACGCTGTCGCACAGCGCCGAGGTCGTGCAGCAGTTCAAGCTGCCCGACGGGGTCAAGTGCATCGTCGCCGACGACGCCTGGCTCTACGCCGGCTGCGACGACGGCAACGTCTACGACCTGTCCGGCAAGGTGCCGCGGGTGGCCTACCGGATCGCGCCCGACATCGACATCTACTGGCTCGACATCCACGACGGCGTGCTGGGCGTGTCCGACGCGGGCGGCGGCGTGGCCGCGATCGACCACGAGGACGAGTTCCTGTGGCGGCGCAAGAGCACCGGTTCGTCGGGCTGGATGGTCCGCTGCGACGCCGACGCCGTGCACCACGGCCACTCCGGCGGCGTGACCAGCTACGACTGGCGCACCGGCGAGCAGCTGTGGACCCGGAGCACCGGCGCGGTGCTGTTCGGCTGGCAGGAGCAGCACACGCTGTACGCGGGCACGTCCACCCGCAAGGTCGTCGAGCTGGGCAAGGACGGCGCACCCCGCCGGGAGTACCAGTGCGACGCCGCCGTGTTCTCCTGCGCGACCAGCCCCGACGGCGCCTACGTCTTCGCCGGGGACAACAGCTCGTCGGTGTACTGCTTCGACAGCTCCGGCACCCGGCTGTGGAAGCTCGGCACCGGCTGCGGCTCGGCCTACTCGATGCAGTACCACGACGAGCGGCTCTACATCGTGACCACGGACGGCTCGCTGGCGTGCATCGACGCCACCGAGTCGGCGATCCGCGCGGCCGAGTCCGGCACCGTGCCCGAGATCGTCGACGTCAAGGCCTCGCACGTGGAGGCCGTCGCCGCGTCGAGCACGGTCGAGGTCGTCACCGCCGAGGCGGGCGGCGACGGCATCGTGCTGGAGTGCTTCGAGGAGGGCGGCCGGCTGCGGGTGCGGGTGGTGTCCGAGGGCTACCAGCAGTCGTGGCAGGTGCAGTTCCCCAAGGGCATCCGCGAGGCCGGCGCGCGATACGTCGTCTCCGAGGTGCGCCAGGCCAGCCGGGGCGGCTTCTACCGCGCCTTCGGCGAGATCCGCCGCCTGGCGTAGCCCGGTCAGTCTCCCGCCGCCGCTTCCGGGTGCCACCGGAACGCGGCGGCGGGCACCACGGCTCCCGCGCGGGGGCGCGAGCAGGGCCGGCGCAGCGGTCGTGGCACCACCGAACCTTCACGAGTTCACCACCGGCGGGGCCGGGCGGGCTCCGTACCATCGGCGGATGCTCCGCACCGACTGGTCCCGCCGCCTGGCCGCGCTCGCCGCGGCCGTCGCCGTCCTGGCGATCGCCCTGCTCATCCGGGCCCTCGCGGACGGGCCACTGGAACAGCACTCCGGCACCGCGCTCTACGCTTCGCTGATCTACGCCGGCGTGTTCCTCCTGTGGCCGCGCGCGACTCCCCCGGTCGCGGGTGCGGTCGCGATCGCGTTCTGCTGGCTGGTCGAGCTGTCGCAGCTGACCGGCGTGCCCGCGTACCTGTCGGAGCGCAGCCTGCTGGCCCGGCTGGCGCTCGGCGTCGCGTACGACCCGCTCGACATGCTCTGGTATCCGGTCGGAGTGCTGCCACTGGTCGCGGCGCACCTGCTGCTGCGCCGGCGGCGAGCGACCGCGTGACCCCGCCGGCCCGTGCCGCCCGGCCCTTTTTCATAGACGCTGGCCTATCTCATCGAAAAATCGTAGATCGTTCTCGATGAGATAGGCCAGCGTCCATTCGGGGGAGGCCTGCCTCGCGTCAGGACACCGAGCCGCGGGGCACCACCCAGCGCGTCTGCAGGCCGGACACCGCGGCGATGTGGTCGAAGTCGGAGTCGTAGTGCAGCACGATGGCGCCGTAGTGCTCGGCGATCGCCGCGGTCAGGATGTCGGGGCAGCCCGCGGCCCGGTGCTGGCTGCGCCGGGCCAGCATCGCCTGGATCTCCCGGGCCCGCCGGGCGATCTCCGGGGTCGGCGGCAGGTCGACGAAGCCCGCCGCGCGCAGCGCCGCGGTCCGCGCGTACTCGGCGGGGGTCCGGGCGGAGTAGAGGACTTCGAGGTCGACGACGACACAGGTGGCCAGCAGCCCGGCCTTGCCGAGCCGGGTCAGCTCGGCGCGCACCGGCTCGTGCCGCACGCGCGCGATGGCGCTGGTGTCGGCCAGGTAGAGCCCGGCGGGGACCCCGGTCACCGGCGGGCGCTCGCCCGGATCTCCGGGTCGGCCAGGTCGGGACTGCCCCACACCAGCGGGTCGTCGAAGACCTCGGCCCGGCGGCGGCGCTCGGCCACGAAGGCCAGCGCGGCGTTCACCGTCTCGACCTTGGTCTTGGTGCCCAGCTCCCGGGCCGCGGCGTCGAGCTTCTCGTCGTCGATGTCGATGACAGTACGTGACATGATATCAAGTATGCCGCGCTAGATATCAAGATCGCCACACGCGGCCGGTGGCGGCCGATCGACCGCCACCGGATCCCAGGTCAGACCCGGGTCACCCGGATCGCGTCGGCGATGACGTATCCGGTGCCATTGGTCCAGCGGCTGACGCCGACCTTGTTGGCGTCGCCCGCGGTGAGGTTGAAGGTGCCCAGGACGCGCCACTGCCCACCGGTCACCCGCTGGTCGACGGTCACGGTCTGGTTGCCGCCGCTGGTGACGACCACGTACGGTGCGGCGCTGTTGTAGCCCGGGTCGGCCGGCCACCACGCCTCCACGCGGTAGTTGCCCGTCTCCGGGATGGCGAACTTGTACCAGGCGGCGTCGCTGGCCGCGACCGGGTTGGCGAACCGGTAGTTCTCCCCGAACCGCTGCCCCGAGAACGCCGAGGTGCCCCAGTTGGTGCTGGCGGTGAACCGCCCCGCGGTGGTGTTGTCCACGGTGGACGTCCAGCCGCCGGTCGGCGGGTTCATCGCCCGCGCCACGTCGGCGCGCATCACGTTGAGGTCGATGGCGTACGGGTCGATCTTGCCGGTGGTGCTGGTCTCCCGGTGGCCGCGGGCGTAGCTGGAGTCGCGGCCCAGCCGCTTGAGCACCGCCGCGGTCGCCGCGATCGAGGCGTTGTACTGCGCCGCGGTCATCTGCTGGTTCACGCCGTTGTAGTCGATCTCCCAGCCGATCATCAGGGTGTTGCCGTCACCGGCCGGGATGGGGCCGCTGCCCCCCGACGCGCCCGCGTGGTTGCAGCGTCCGGCCGAGATGACGTGGAACACGCCGTGGTAGTCCACGAGCGCCTGGCACAGCGGCCCGGCCAGGTCGGACCGGCCGTTGATGCAGACGTTCAACGCCGGATGCGGGTTGCTCGCGCTCGACGTGGCTGCGGTGTGGTGCCACAGCACGCCGATCGGGTCGAAGGAACCGGGGCGCATCCGGTTGCGCCAGTCGCCCTCCTCGACGACCTGCACACCGGCCGAGCGCAGCACGTCGGCCAGCCAGGGAACGGTGGCCATCACGCCCCCTCGATCAGGTCGGCGACGCACTCGGGCGCCGGGGCGGGCTCCTCGGCGGCGTGAGCGGGACGGGCCACCAGCGCGACGGCGGCGGCGACGAGCGCGGGCACGCCGAGCAGCCGTCGGCGGCGGGCACGCAGGGATCGGATTCTGGTCACGGCACTCCTCGGGGGGTACGGAGGGACACGAGCCCAAGCTCGCGCGCACCCGGTCAGGCCTGCGTCATGCCTGGCCAGGCGGCGTGACGGCACCATATATCGGCATCACTGTCTATGTCGATACCTTGCGACATGCCATATGTTTTCGAAATTTTCCTTCACATCCGGCGCACGCGGCGACTCGCCCGCCCACAGTGGACGGCCGGGAAACCGTGCGATGGCGGAAGAGGCCGCGCGGGACGGGTGCGCGCCGGCGGGTGTGCGAGGCTGTGCCGCATGGCGATCTTCACCCTGACGCAGCTGGAGCAGGCGATACGCGCCGGTTGGGGCGTCGACACGTGCGCGCCCGAGGACGTGCCCGACTGGCACGCCGGCAATCCCGCGCGCGGTCAGTGCGGCGTCACCGCGCTGGTGGTACACGACCTGCTCGGCGGCGACCTGATGTGCGGCGAGGTCCACGTCGACGGCGTGCGCACCGACTACCACTGGTGGAACCGGCTGTCCGGCGGGCTGGAGGTCGACCTCACCCGGGAGCAGTTCCGCCCCGAGGAGATCGTGACGGCCGGCACGGCCGTCGTGCGGCCCCCGGCGATCAACCGCCTCCGCGATGAGTACGAGCTGCTGCGCAGCAGGGTTCTGGCCGCCCTGCCGGCGCCTGATCCGGGCGGGCCGGTGTAGGGCCGGCCCGCCCGGACGGGTGTCAGACCGTGATCCGGCCCGCGCCCGCACCCGCGCTCACGCCGGCCTTGACGCCACTGGCGCTGTCCAGGGTGTACGCGTACGGGATGCTCGACACGCTGCCCCCACCGCTCTCCGGGGACCCGGAGCCGGTGAAGTAGTTGTTGCGCTGCACGATCGCGCCGTCGGCGGAGTCGGCGTAACCGACCAGGGTCGGCTCGTCGACGCTCTCGAAGTAGTTGCCCTCGACGAGCACGCCGGCGCCCATGGTGGACGCGACGCCGTACTCGTTGCCCCGGTAGTAGTTGTTGTACACGTGTACCGGGTTGCCGAAGCGGACCCGTGGGTGGCGGGTGCCGGAGCCGTCGAACCAGTTGTGGTGGTAGGTCACCCGCAGGTGGCCCCGGTCCTCACTGGCGTTGTCGTCGCTGTGGCCGAGCAGCATGGACTTGTCGTGGCCGTAGACGCGGTTCCAGGAGACGGTGACGTAGTCGGAGGCCCGCTTGACGTCGACCGCGCCGTCGTACCCGTTGGTGAAGCTGTTGTGGTCGATCCAGACCCGGGTGGAGTACTGGACGTTGACCGCGTCGTCGTTCCAGTCCCGGAACGAGATGTTGCGGATGATCACGTTGCTGGCGTTGGACACGTTGAGTCCGCAGCCCGCGATGGTCGCGCCGGAGTTGCCGAGGATGGTCTTGTTCGACCCGACGGTGATCATGCCGGAGCAGGAGATCGTGCCGGAGATCCGCACCACCCGGGCGGTGCTGCCGGAGACGGCGCTGGACAGGGCCGAGGAGCTGGTGACCGTGGTGGCCGAGGCGCTGCCGCCGCCGGTGGTGCCGCCGCCCTGGGTGGCCCAGCCGACGAGCCCGGTCTGCGAGCCGCCACCGCCACCGCCGGAGCCGACCGCGACGAGCTGCCAGTGCTGGTTCCAGCCGTTGAGGTCGGCGAACTGGCTGATGATGCCGCCGTCGGCGGTGGACCACTCCCACACGTCGAGGGCTTTGCCGCTGTGCCGGTTGAGGAACTTCACGTAGCCGCTGTCGGTGTCACGCACCGCGAAGTGCTGGCGCGTGGTGCCGTTGTCGGGGTTCTGCACCAGGGGAGTGCCGTCGTTGGCGTTGGGCAGTTCCAGGAACTTGCCGCTCTGCCGCGAGCGCAGCTTGTAGTAGCCGCTGCCGGCGTCGACGAACTGCCACTGCTGCTGGTAGCCGTCGTTGCGGGCCCACTGGACGATCGGGGCGCCGTCGGCGGTGCTGAAGTTGTACAGGTCGACGGCCTTGCCGCTGTGCCGGGACACGATGACGTACCAGGCGCCAGTGTCGATGGTGACGGCCTGCGCGGGCGCCGCGACGACCGCGCCGACCGCCGCGAGCGCGAGGGTCAGCGCCGCGACGAGCGCACTTCGCAGGCGCCACGAGCGGCGGGGTGTGGTCCGTGGAGTGAGTGGGGACATCGGATGAACCTCCGAGTGTGGGGCCACGGGCGGCGTGGGCGCGCCGCTCCGCGGTTCGGTGAGCGGACACGGAAAGCGCTTTCCGTTCTCGAAGATTAGTCGCGACGTCAAACTATGTCAATCTATATGGCATGCCAGCCTGGCCGATCACATCGGACTTCTCCGATGCATACCCGTCACCGACGTGCGTCGCAGGACGGCAGCGCGGCGTGGTCGGCGGCCGGTCTCGGCCGTGATCGCATAGTCCATGATCGCGAACCTGGGAGCGGGCGCACCCGACCGCAACGGGTTTCCGAACGCCCAGGCCGGGCACGATGTCCCTGGCGTACGGGTGGCGCACGGGTAACATCCTTGCGTCTGTCCAACGTGCGCAAGGAGGCCACGGTGGTGCACGAGGTCCGCGGAGTCGTCGCCCGCTCTAAGAACGCGCCGGTGAGCATCGAAACGGTGCTGGTGCCCGATCCGGGGCCCGGGGAGGCGCTGGTGAAGGTGCAGGCCTGCGGCGTCTGCCACACCGACCTGCATTACCGGGAGGGCGGCATCAACGACGACTTCCCGTTCCTGCTCGGCCACGAGGCCGCCGGGGTGGTGGAGGCGGTCGGCGAGGGCGTGACCGAGGTCGCCCCGGGCGACTACGTCGTGCTGAACTGGCGGGCCGTGTGCGGCCAGTGCCGCGCGTGCGCGAAGGGCAAGCCGTGGTACTGCTTCGCCACGCACAACGCCAAGCAGAAGATGACGCTCGCCGACGGCACACCGCTGTCACCCGCGCTGGGCATCGGCGCCTTCATCGAGAAGACGCTGGTCGCCGCAGGGCAGTGCACCAAGGTGGACCCGGCCGCGCCGCCGGAGGTCGCGGGCCTGCTGGGCTGCGGCGTGATGGCCGGGCTGGGCGCGGTGCTGAACACGGGCGCGGTCACCCGCGGCGACACCGTCGCGGTGATCGGCTGCGGCGGCGTGGGCAACGCGGCCATCGCCGGGGCGCAGCTGGCGGGCGCGACCACGATCATCGGCGTCGACCTCGACGACCGCAAGCTGGCCTGGGCCAAGCAGCTCGGCGCGACGCACACCGTCAACGGCGGGCAGACCGACGTGGTCGAGGCCATCCGTGAACTGACCGGCGGCTTCGGCGCGGACGTGGTGGTCGACGCGGTCGGCCGCCCGGAGACCTACCGGCAGGCCTTCTACGCCCGCGACCTCGCGGGCACGGTGGTGCTGGTCGGCGTGCCCACCCCGGACATGAAGCTGGAGCTGCCGCTGCTGGACGTGTTCGGCCGCGGTGGCGCGCTCAAGTCGTCCTGGTACGGCGACTGCCTGCCCTCCCGTGACTTCCCCACCCTGCTCGCGCTGTACCTGCAGGGGCGGCTCGACCTGGCGGCGTTCGTGTCCGAGCGGATCGGGCTCGACGACGTCGAGGAGGCGTTCGCCAGGATGGGCCGCGGCGAGGTGCTGCGCTCGGTGGTGATGCTGTGACGGGCCCGGCGCGCATCGAGCGGGTGGTCACCTCCGGCACGTTCAGCCTGGACGGCGGCACGTGGGAGGTCGACAACAACGTCTGGCTGATCGGCAACGACAGCGACGTGCTGGTCGTCGACGCGGCGCACGACGCGGCCGCGATCATGGCGGCGGCCGGCGAGCGGCGCGTCGTCGCGATCGTCTGCACCCACGCGCACAACGACCACATCGACGCCGCGCCGGAGCTGGCCCGCCTGTCCGGTGCGCCGATCATGCTGCACCCCGACGACCGCAAGCTGTGGGACATGACGCATCCGGGCGTGGTGCCCGACCGGGACCTGACCGACGGCGACTGCCTGTCCGTGGCCGGGGTCGAGCTGTGGGTGCACCACACCCCCGGGCACGCGCCGGGTGCCGTGTGCCTGTACGCGCCGTCGCTGTCGGCACTGTTCTCCGGAGACACCCTGTTCCAGGGTGGGCCGGGCGCGACCGGCCGGTCCTACAGCGACTTCGGCACCATCATCGGCTCGATCCGGGACCGGCTGCTCACCCTGCCGGCGGACACCGTGGTGTACACCGGGCACGGCGACACCACCACGATCGGCGCGGAGGCCCCGCACCTGGACGAGTGGCTGGCCCGCGGCCACTGAGCGACCGCGAGACGGGGCCCGGCGGTTCGTCCGCCGGGCCCCGTTCCCGGTCAGTAACCCCAGCGGTTCTTCAGGTGCCGCCAGAAGTCGCGCAGCATCCACCGGTCGAACTCGGTGATGCTGGTGGCGCTGCCCGCCTTCATGATGAAGCAGCACTGGCCGGTGGGCGTCCAGTCGTAGAAGTCGTCCAGGCCGAAGGTGTGCCCGACTTCGTGCAGGTAGATGTGGATGTTCTCGGAGTTCACCGCGCCGGTGAAGTATTCGCTGCTCATCCGCTGGCCCCAGTCGCCGCCGGCGCCGCCGCCGAAGCCCGAGGTCAGCCAGAGCGACATGTCGTAGTGGTGCGACGCGCCGCCGGGGCAGCCGGTGTAGTTGCCGTCCTGGTGGAAGAACCGGCCGCACGGCTCCGCGCACTGCGGCGCGTTCTCCCGGATGTTGTTGACGTAGATGTCGACCGAGTCGTCGGTCCAGTCGAGGGTCGCGCGGTCGCGTACGGCCCAGCCGACCACCTTCACCGGCACCTCGGCGTACGGCCAGCCGTTGTGCCCGGCCATCACGTCCATCCACTTCTTGAACTGGCGTTGCAGCGCCGCGTGGATCTGATCGCGCATCGTCGCGCTCACCCGCGCGCTGGAGTCCCAGCGCACGCAGTAATTGATCTTTCCGCCGCCGGCCATGACCTGGTCCCAGCCGTAGTTGCGGAACGTGAGCAACTGCGGATACGTGGACTGGTAGTGCGACCACACCTCGTTGAGCGGCGTGACCAGATTGCTCGGCGGGTTCCAGCCGCTGGTGGGCGGGCTCGACGGCGACGCCGAGGGGGACGTCGACGGCCGGGGCGACGCCGAGGGTGAGACCGACGGCCGCGGGGACGCCGACGGCGACGACGGGCCGCCCGGGGTGGGCGACGCGGTGGACGGCGTGCCCGTGCAGGCGACGTTGTTCAGCGTGAACGCGGTCGGGATCGGATTGGCGGTCGTCCACGCGCCGTTGAAACCGATCGTGGTGCTCGCGTTCGTGCCGAGGCTGCCGTTGTAACCCATGTTGACGGCGGTGACCTGGCTGCCGCTCTGCGTGTACGTGGCGCTCCAGCCCTGGGTGACGGCCTGGCCGGTGGCGGGGAAGGTCCACCGCAGCGTCCACGAGGTGAGCGGGTCGCCGAGGTTCTTGATGGCGATGTCGCCGGTGAAGCCGCCGCCCCACTGGGACGGCACGGTGTAGGTGATCTGGCAGCCGGTGACGGCGGCCCTCGCCGCGGTGGCGACGAGGGTCCAGGCGGCCACCGCGGTCACCGCGATCAGGGCGACGGCTGAGGTCAGGGCATGGCGATGTCTGATGTAGCGCACGGGAATCTCCGAGGGTGCGGGCGCGTGACGCGCCGACTCTGCAGACACGTGCCGCGGATGCCCGTCGGCGGCACGTATGGACGCGGACGAGGTCCGCTCCGGCTCCCGGACACCACGATGCAGCCCGAAAAGGTTTTCGGCAACTGATGCCGGACCTATCCGGACAGTCCTTGGGTCAGGTCAGGTCGCAGGGCACCGTGACCCAGCTGCCAGGTTCGTCAGCTCGTGGTGACGCGGCCGGCCTCGACGGTGAGCATCCGGTTGGTCTGCACGGCCTGCAGCATCTGCCGGTCGTGGGTGACCAGCAGCAGCGTGCCCGTGTACGACTCCAGGGCCTGCTCCAGCTGCTCGATCGCGGCCAGGTCGAGGTGGTTGGTGGGCTCGTCGAGCACCAGCAGGTTGACCCCCGACGCCTGCAGCAGCGCCAGCGCGGCGCGGGTGCGCTCGCCCGGCGACAGGGTCGCGGCCGGGCGCAGCACGTGCGCCGCGCGCAGCCCGAACTTGGCCAGCAGGGTGCGCACGTCGCCGGGAGCCAGCGCGGGCACCGCCGACTGGAACGCGTCGACCAGCGGCTGATGACCCAGGAAACGCCCGCGGGCCTGGTCGATCTCACCGACGACGACGCCCGGCCCGAGCGAGGCGGTGCCCGCGGCGAGCGCGGCCCGGCCGAGCATGGCGCGCAGCAGGGTGGACTTGCCGGAGCCGTTGGGGCCGGTCACGGCCACTCGGTCGGCCCAGTCGATGCGCAGGTCGACCGGCCCGAGCGTGAAGTCGCCCTGGCGTACGACGGCGCTGTTGAGGGTGGCCACCACGGCGCCGGCGCGCGGCGCGGCGGCGATCTGCATGCGCAGCTCCCACTCCTTGCGCGGCTCCTCCACCTCGTCCAGCCGCTCGATCAGGCGCTCGGTCTGGCGGGCCTTGGCGGCCTGCTTCTCGGTGGACTCGGTGCGGAACGCCCGGCCCATCTTGTCGTTGTCGGGCGACTTGCGGCGCGCGTTCTTGACGCCCTTCTCCATCCAGGCGCGCTGCATGCGGGCGCGGGCGAGCAGGTCGTCCTTCTTGTCGGCGAACTCGTCGTAGGCCTCGCGGGCGTGCTGGCGGGCGACCTCGCGCTCGGCGAGGTAGGCCCGGTAGCCGCCGCCGTACTGGCGCACCTGCTGCTGGATCAGGTCCAGCTCGACGACGCGGGTGACGGTGCGGGTCAGGAACTCGCGGTCGTGGCTGACCAGCACGGTGCCCGCGCGCAGCTCGCCGAGGAAGCGTTCCAGCCGGTCCAGCCCGGCCAGGTCGAGGTCGTTGGTCGGCTCGTCCAGCAGGAAGATGTCATACCGGCTGAGCAGCAGTGACGCCATGCCCGCGCGGGCCGCCTGCCCGCCGGACAGCGCGGTCATCGGGTGGTCCAGGTCGACGTCGAGGCCCAGCTCGGCGGCGACGGCGGCGGCCCGCTCGGGCAGGTCGGCCCCGCCGAGTTCGAGCCAGCGCTCCAGGGCTTCGCCGTAGCGGTCGTCAGCCCCGTCCGCGCCTTCGGCCAGGGCCATCGCCGCGTCGTCCATCTCCTGCTGGGCCCGTGCCACGCCGGTGCGGCGGGCGAGGAAGTCGCGCACGTTCTCGGCGGGCCGCCGCTCGGGCTCCTGCGGCAGCAGGCCGACGTTGGCCGTCGGCGGGTTGAGGGTGACGGCGCCCTGTTCCGGGGCGGCCAGGCCGGCGAGCAGGCGCAGCAGGGTGGACTTGCCGGCCCCGTTCACGCCGACCAGGCCGACGACCTCACCGGGCGCGACGACCAGGTCGAGGTCGCTGAACAGGGTCCGCTCGCCGTGCCCGGCGGAAAGACCCCGGGCCACCATCGTCGCGCTCATGCCGCCGAGCGTATCCGCCGCCCCGCTCACCGCCTCGCGGACCTCAGCCCACGACCTCGTGCAGGTAGCACCAGCGCCAGCCCTCGCCCGGTTCGAACGACTGGATGACCGGGTGCCCGACCTCGTGGAAGTGGGCGGTGGCGTGCTTGTGCGGCGAGGAGTCGCAGCAGCCGATGTGCCCGCAGGTCAGGCAGCGGCGCAGGTGCACCCAGGTGGTGCCGTCGCGCAGGCACTCCTCGCATCCGTCGGCGCGGGCCGCCGGGTCGTCGGCGTTCTTCAGGTCCTCACAACTCATACCTGCTCCTCATGTCACTCGTCGAACACGTGCGCCCGCTTCGGCCCACGCGTCAGTCCATCCGTTCCAGCATCGACTCTTCCAGGTCCATGTCGCGTTGCGCCCGCACGAGCACGTCCTCCGGGATCCGGCCCGCATCCCGGGCCGAGCGGAACACGGCCCGCTCGGCCTCCAGCATCTCCCGGCGCAGCCGCACGTAGACAGCGGTTGGCGTTTCCCGGTCGGCGCCCAGCCGCTCCCACACCGCGTTGGAGCGGCGCTCGGTGAGGGCACGCAGCTTGTCCACGACGTCCGGCGAGGCGGTGTGGGCGAGGCTCTCCAGCCGCTCGCGGGCGGCCTTGCTGGCCTGCTGCTGCGCCTGCGCCTCGGCGAGGATGTCGCCGGTCCGGTCGTCGGCCTGCACCTTCAGCATCCGGGCCACCATCGGCAGGGTCATGCCCTGCAGGACCAGGGTGCCGACGATGACGGCGAACGCCAGCCATACGAACAGCGCCCGCGGGTAGGGCATGCCGCCGGCGAGCATGGTCGGCAGCGCCAGCGCGGTGGCCAGGGTGACCACGCCGCGCATGCCCGCCCAGGAGATGACGGTCGCTCCGGTGAAGTCCAGGCCGGTGCCGTGGCGGCGCACGATGGGCAGCAGCCGGACCAGGTACGCGACCGGATACATCCAGGCGAACCGGGTGACGATCACGGTCGCGAGCACCGCCAGGGTCAACCCGACCACCTGGGCGACAGGAGTGTTCAGGCCGGTCAGCACCTCCCGCAGCTGCAGCCCGACGAGCAGGAACACCAGGCCTTCCAGCATGAAGGTGATCATGCGCCAGAACGCGCCCATCTGCAGGCGCGACGCGGCCGACATCAGCGTGGGCATCCGGTGGCCCAGGTACAGACCGGCCACCACGACCGCGACCACGGCCGAGGCATGGATGAGCTCCGCCGCCACGGTCACCGTGAAGGGGGTCAGCAGCGAGATCGAGTTGTCGATCAGGGGATCGCGGGTGCGCCGGTGCAGGAACGCGGCGGTCAACGCGCCCAGCGCGCCGACCAGGATGCCGCCGCCGGCCGCCAGCATGACCTGCTCGGCCACGGCCATCGGGCCGACCGCCGTGCCGACGGCGACCACCACCGCGACCCGGAAGATCACCAGCGCGGTGGCGTCGTTGAGCAGGCTCTCGCCCTCGAGGATGGTCACCAGCCGGCGGGGCAGTCCGATGCGTTTGGCGATGGCGGTGGCCGCGACGGCGTCGGGCGGGGCCACCACCGCGCCGAGCGCGAGGCAGGCGGCCAGCGGCACCTGCGGCAGCAGCGCGTGCACGAGCAGGCCGACCGCGACAGCGGTGAACAGGACGAGGCCGATGGCGAGCAGCAGGATCGAGCGGATGTTGTGCCGGAACGCCGGCACGGAGGTCTCCAGCGCGGCGACGTACAGCAGCGGCGGCAGGACGCCGATGAGCACGACCTCGGGATCGAGCACGACGATCGGGAACCCGGGCACCAGCGCCAGGCAGAGCCCGACCACCACCAGCACGATCGGATTGAGCAGGTTGTACCGGCGCGACAGCGCGGACACCGCGACGACGACCACGGTCAGCACGACCGCCACCACGAGGGCATTCACGTGTCAGAGCCTATGGCGTGGCACGCCCGTCGACGCACATGTGTACGGTCACCGCGCCCATCGGGCGCGGCCGGGCACGAATCTCCGCTGCTGGCGGCCATGTACCGCGCACTGACCGGCCGGTAGGTAAGATTTCCCTCCCGCCAGATGGGAAACATGCGCGATCGGGCATGGGTTCACTCGATGTTCATCTTTGCTTGCCGACCGGTCAGGCGCCCCCGCGCACCGCCCGGTTACCGCCCCCGATGGGCGTTCTACCTGCCGGTCGGTAGGCGGGCTAAATGAACTCCCGGTGAAAGCACCCCTGACCTGCCGCCCGGCAAGGCGTTTGCCCAGTTCACGGCGTTGACCATGTCACCGGTGCGGAGGTTTGATCGGCAGGTTCCGCTTGATCAGCCATCTTTTGGGAGGAGGGTGTTCGATGCAGGAGACCGCTCGTGCCATCGGCCACCGGCTGCGGATCACCACCACGATGTTCAGCCTGATGCTGTTCCTGATCGCCGGGCTCACCGTCATGGCGCAACCGCAGCGGGCGTCGGCCGCGCCGCTCACCGAACCGGTTTCGGTGTCCACGCAGGAACCGGCCGCGTCCGCACTGGACGGTGGTAAGCGCTGCTGGAAGCAGACCCACCACCGCAACCACCACCGTTACGTCACGTGGAAGTGCCGACACGACAACCACCACCGCTACCACCACAAGAACAACCACCACAACAACTGGAACAACCACCACGGCAACAACCACCACGGGTACAACAACCACCGCTGAGGTGCGCCCGTCCCGGGCCGGCGGCCCCGACCGCCGGCCCACCCGTGCCCCGCGAACCCGGTCACGATGGCACGATGGCCTGATGCCTGAGATCGACCTGCTGCCGGCCACCCGCCGCGCCCTGCTGCACCGCATCGCCACCGCCCAGACCGACGGCCGCGCGCCGTCCCTGGTCGGCGCCGTCGTCCGCGACGGCGCACCGGTGTGGACGCACGGCCTGGGCCTGGTCGGCGGGCGACCCCCGACCGCCGACACGCAGTACCGCATCGGCTCGCTGACCAAGACCTTCGTCGCCGTACTGGTGCTGCGCCTGCGCGACGAGGGCCGGCTCGACCTGGCCGACGCGCTCGGCGCGCACCTGCCGACGGCCCCCGCGGACACCGCCGGGCTGACCGTCGCCCAGCTGCTCGCGCACACCGCGGGGCTGGCCTCGGAGACCCCCGCGCCGTGGTGGGAGCGCACCGACGGCAGCGTGCGCCCCGAGCTGGCCGACATCCTCGACGCCGACGGGATCAAGCACCCGGCCGGGCGGGTCTTCCACTACTCGAACCCGGGCTTCGCGCTGCTCGGCGCGCTCGTCGAGCAGCTGCGCGGCAAGCCGCTGGAGCAGGTGCTCGCCGAGGAGATCCTCGGGCCGTTGGGCATGACCCGCACCTCGCTGCTGCCGCGGGCCCCGCACGCCGACGGCTGGGCCGTGCACCCGTGGGCCGACGTGCTGCTGCCCGAGCCCGCCACCGACACCGGCCGGATGGCCCCGGCCGGCCAGCTCTGGTCCACCGCCGCGGACCTGTGCCGCTTTGCCGCGTTCCTGGCCAAGGGCGACCCGGCCGTGCTGGCCGAGGCGAGCCTGGCCCAGATGCGCACCCCGGCGTCCCCGCTCGAGGGCCCCGTCTGGGACCTGACGTACGGGCTGGGCATGCAGCTCAAGAACGACGGCGGCCGGCTGCTGGCGGGGCACACCGGCTCTCTGCCCGGGTTCCTGTGCACGCTGTGGGTCTCCCCCGCCGACGGCCTGGGCGGTGTCGTGCTGGTCAACGCCACGTCGGGGATCTCCATCGGGGCGCTGGGCGCCGATCTGGTGCGCATCACCGCCGAGCACGAGCCGCACATCCCGGACACGTGGACCCCGCTGGAGTCCTACGACCCGGCGCTGCTGGAGCTGACCGGCCCCTGGTACGTGGGACCGACCCCGGCCCTGATCCGGCTGCGCGCCGACGGCGACCTGGAGTTCGGGCCGCTGACCGGCGCCGGACGCAGCTCCCGGATGAAGGCGCAGGCCGACGGCACCTGGCTCGGGCTGGAGGGCTACTACGCGGGCGAGACGCTGCGCATCGTGCGCGACACCGCCGGCGCGGTGACCCATCTGGACCTGGGCAGCTTCGTGCTCACCCGGCAGCCGTACGGTTCGGACACGGTCCCGGGCGGCGTCGATCCACTGGGCTGGCGCGGCGGGCCCGCGTAGGGTCGGGGACATGGATCAGCTGGAGCCGATGCCGCAGGACTGGACCCGTGCGCTCGCCATCGCCGCACACCCGGACGATCTCGAATACGGGGTGTCCGGGGCGGTGGCCGGGTGGACCGCGGCAGGCAAGGACGTGCGCTACACCCTGGTCACCCGCGGCGAGGCCGGCATCGACACCATCCCGCCGGCCGAGTGCGGGCCGCTGCGCGAGGCCGAGCAGCGCGCGGCGTGCGCCGAGGTCGGCGTGTCCGAGCTGGAGTTCCTCGGCCATGCTGACGGCGTCGTCGAGTACGGCCTGGGCCTGCGCCGGGACCTGGCCGCGGCCATCCGCCGCCACACGCCCGACCTGGTGATCACGGCGAACTTCCAGGACACCTGGCCCGGCGGCGGCTGGAACTCCCCCGACCACCGCAACGTGGGCAGGGCCGTGCTGGACGCGATCGGCGACGCGGGCAACCGGTGGATCTTCCCGGAGCTGGTGGCGCAGGGGCTGGCCCCGTGGGGCGGCGTGCGCTACGTCGCCGTCGGCGGCTCGCCGCAGGCCACCCACGCCGTCGACATCACCGGCACGCTGGACCGGGCGGTCGCCTCCCTCGACGCGCACCACGCCTACCTGGCCGGGCTCGGCGACAACCCGATGGCCGACACGCGCGCCTTCCTGGAGTGGATGGCCGACCTGAACGCGCCCCGCTTCGGCGGCCGCCGCGCCGCGGCGTTCGAGCTCTATCGCATGTGACCACCCGCCCCGGACCCCGGTCAGGGATACCGCCCGCAATAGACGTCGGCCTGTCTGAACGACAATTCGGCGATCGAACTCGTCCAGACAGGCCGACGTTCATGCAAGGGGGGCGGGTCAGCGGGCTGCGGTGTCGCTGTGCCGGCCGGCGCTCGTGGGGACCGGTTGGCGGCGGGCCCGCGCCGCGGCCAGCTGCACCGGCGCGCCGGGTGCGGCCGCCAGGTCCTGCTGCTGACGGTCGTACAGGTAGACCGACATCGCGTAGCAGAACGTGATCACGCCGAGCATCTCGCACAACTCCTCGACGGACGCCGCGAGCAGATACTCCATGTACCCGGCACCCGGCGCGACGTTGCCGCTGACGTCCCGGCCGACGAACGCCCCGACGACCTCCATGCCGACCGCACCGAGCACGAACAGCACCCCGCCGCCGGCCACCAGCAGTCGCGTGCGCACCGGCAGGTGGAAGAGGAACTTCAGGTAGGAGACGCAGAAGACCAGCACGAACGGCGCGGCGACCACGATCCAGGACAGGTAGGAGGCCTTGCCCAGCTGCACCAGGCCCATCTTGCGGCTCATCTCGTGCATCTGCGTGATCTCGTCCATGGACAGGAACGCGAAGACGACCGACAGGATCCGCCAGTGCTTGGCGTACTTCTCCCCGCGCCCGCGGACGCTGTTCGCGATCTCCCACAGCACGTACGCGGTGAGCAGGAGCAGGGCGCCGGAGAACCAGGTGGGGAGGTTCTTCTCCTTGTCCACGTTGAAGAACGTGGTCCACCAGGCGAACGCGGGGATCACGTTGTGGTAACCGAGCCCGTGATAGAGGTAGTTGCCGCCGAGGCTCAGCACGTGCAGTCCGGCAACGAAGCACAGCAGGAAGCGCACGAGCGTGCGAGGAGTCGGCAGGTTGATTCTCATCACGGGCCCTATTCGACGGTGGGCCGCCCGGCGCGAGCCGGGAGGCATGGTTGCCGAATATAACGGTCCAAATCACCCAAACGACTCTTGACTTCGCAGAATTCCTGCCCTGGAACTCACGCACCGCGTCGAGAGATCAAAGTGTCAGGGGCTCTTTACAACCCGACCTGTAAAGCGTACTTTACAGCCGTGCGCAACGACATGCGCGCGCTTCGTACCGCGTGCGGGCTCTCGCAGGGCGAGCTCGGCGAGGCGCTGGGCGTGTCGCGGCAGACGGTCAACGCCATCGAGACGGGCCGCTACAACCCGACCCTCCCGCTCGCCATCTCCATCGCCAGATTCTTCGCCCGACCGGTTGAGGAGATCTTTCATGTGGACGACTAGACAGGCCAACCGCACCGCACACGCGATGGACGCCCTCAGTGTGCTGTTCCCCCTCGCCATGGGCGCCTCCGCCGCCTCGCATCAGGACTGGCTGGGGGTCGCGGTATGGACCGCGATGCTCGGTTTCATGGCGCGACGCCTGTGGCGCAGGTGGAGCAGCGGAGCCGAGGCGTCGATGCTCAGCGGCGGGGCCGCCGACGAACGCGATGCCTACATACAGCTGCGGGCCTGGGCCAACGTCGGCCAGGTCGCGCTCGGCGGTGCGTCCGTGCTGGCCCTGCTCGCGGTGCTGCGCACGGGAATGGCCTGGACGCTGTGGCCGTTGGTGGGCTTCGGAGTGGTCCAGACCGGAAGCGTGCTGTGGCTGCGGGCGCGGTCCTGAGAAACAGCACCGCCCCTGCCGCGGACCTGGTGGCGGATCGCGGCAGGGGCGGAGACGGACGCCGTCAGGTCAGGCCGTTGCGGCCGATGACCTCGGCATACCAGTGGGCGCTGTCCTTGGGCAGGCGGCGCTGGGTGTCGTAGTCGACGTGCACCAGGCCGAAGCGCTGGCCGTAGCCATACCCCCACTCGTAGTTGTCCAGCAGCGACCAGGCGAGGTATCCGCGCAGGTCGGCCCCGCCCTCGATGGCCGCATGCGCGGCCCGCAGGTGCCCGTCGAGGTACGCGATGCGCTCGCCGTCGGCCACCCGGTCGCCCTCCACCACGTCGGTGTAGGCCGCACCGTTCTCGGTGACCATCAGCGGCACGCCCGGATAGTCCGCGGCCAGGCGCAGCAGCAGCGCGGACAGGCCGGTCGGGTCCACCGGCCAGTCCATCGCCGTGACCGGCATGTTCTGGGCCAGGAACTCGATGCCCTCGCTGCCGGGGTGCGCCGGCCCGCTGTGCGCGCCGACCTGGGCCCGCACCAGCGCCGGCTGGTAGTAGTTCACGCCCAGCAGGTCGAGCGGGGCGGCGATGAGCGCCTCGTCGCCGGAGTGGATCACCTCTGCCGCGCCGAACCGCTCGAACAGCGCCAGCATGTCCTGCGGGTAGCCGCCGCGCAGCGCCGGGTCCAGGAACAGCCGGTTCTGCAACCCGTCGATGAGCCGCGCCGCCGCCTGGTCGTGCGGGTCGGCGGGGTTGCCGGGCCGTACGTCGGTCAGGTTGAGCGTCAGCGACACCTCCTGCGCCCCGGCCGCCCGCAGCGCCCGCGCCGCCAGGCCGTGCCCGAGCATCAGGTGGTGCACCGCCTCGAACGCCGCCCGGGGGTCCTGGCGGCCCGGCGCGTGCACGCCGCTGCCGTAGCCCAGGAAGGACGAGCACCACGGCTCGTTGAGCGTGGTCCAGGTGCGCACCCGGTCGCCGAGCCGCCCGATGGTCGCGGCGGCCAGGTCGGCGAGGTAGTAGGCGGTGTCGCGGTTGGTCCAGCCGCCCCGGTCCTCCAGGACCTGCGGCAGGTCCCAGTGGTAGAGGGTCACCATCGGGTCGATGCCGTGGCCGAGCAGCTCGTCGACGAGCCGGTCGTAGAAGTCCAGGCCGCGGGTGTTCGCCGGGCCGGAGCCGTCGGGCTTGATGCGCGGCCAGGCCACGGAGAACCGGTAGGTGCCCAGGCCGAGCTGCTTCATCAGCGCGACGTCGTCGCGGTAGCGGTGGTAGTGCTCGCAGGCCACGTCCCCGGAGTGGCCCTCGAACACCTTGCCCGGTGTACGCGCGAAGGTGTCCCAGATCGACGGGGTCCGCCCGTCCTCGGTCGCCGCGCCCTCGATCTGGTAGGACGCGGTGGCCGCGCCCCAGCGGAACCCGGCCGGGAAGCGCACGGGCGCGGCTCCGGTCAGCTGCGCCTGCGTGGTGGTCAGCGTCATGACTTCACCGCTCCCTGCATGATGCCGCCGATGATGTACTTGCCGAGCAGGGCGAACACGACCAGCAGCGGCACGGTCGCGATCGCGGTGCCGGTCAGCGACAGCGAGTAGTCCTGGATGTAGCCGCTGGCCAGCGTCGACAGCGCGGTCTGCACCGTCGGGTCCTCCGGAGTGAGGACCACCAGCGGCCAGAAGAAGTCGTTCCACGCCGTCATGAACGTCAGCATGCCCAGCACCGCCGCGGCCGGCTTGGAGGCCGGCAGGACCACATGCCAGAAGATCCGCAGCGTATGGCAGCCGTCGACGCGCGCGGCCTCGATCAGTTCGCTGGGCACCGCCTCGCGCAGGAACTGGGTCATGAAGAACACGCCGAACGCGGTGACCAGGCCGGGCGCGACGACGGCGTACATGGTGCCGGTCCACTCGATCTTGGCCATGAGCAGGTACAGCGGGATGATGCCGAGCTGCGTCGGGACCATCATCGTCGCGATGAGCATGACCAGCATGGCGTTGCGGCCCCGGAAGGTCAGTTTCGCGAAGGAGAACCCGGCCAGCGTCGAGAACAGCACCACGCTGATGGTGATCGAGATCGAGACGAGGAACGAGTTGGTCAGCGCCTTGGCGAAGTCGACCGTCCCGAATGCCCGTTCCAGGTTGGCGAACAGGTTCGGGCCGAGGCCGAACGGTGGCGGGACCTGGCCCAGGATGCCGTTGTCGTGCGAGGCCACGACCAGCGACCAGTACAGCGGGAAGCCGGAGAACAGGGCCAGTCCGGCCAGCGCCAGATAGGCGAGCTTGCCGGGACGCCGGTCGGCCATGAACGACCTGCGGCGACGCCGGTTCACCTGCGGCTCGGCCGCGGCGGTGGCGGCCGCACGGGCGGACGTGGTGGTCAGGGGGGACGTCGTGGCCATCAGGACCTCCGCAGGCGGCTGGTCAGGAAGTAGTTGATCGCCGCGACGATCACGATGATGCCGAACATCGCCCACGCCGCGGTCGAGGCGTAACCGAAGTCGAACCTGCTGAACGCCACCTCATAGAGGTAGAGGGAGAGCGTCTGGAACTGCCGGTCCGAACCGCCCGTGACGGACGCGCCGCCGAACAGCAGCGGCTCGGCCAGGACCTGCATGCCGCCGATCGTGGACACGATGACCGTGAAGATGATCGTCGGGCGGATCGCCGGGACCGTGATCCGGGTCAGCTGCTGGAAGCTGCTGGCTCCGTCGAGGGACGCGGCGTCGTAGAGGTCCTTGTTCACGGCCTGCATCGCGGCCAGGTAGATCAGCGCGTTGTAACCCGTCCACCGCCAGATGATCATCACGGAGATCGCGATCTGAGAGCTGGCGGTGCCGGCCTGCCAGTCGATGCGACCCAGGCCCAGCGTTTCGAGGAGCCAGTTGACCAGGCCGTAGTCCTTGCCGAAGATCTGCCCGAAGATGATCGCCACCGCGGCCACCGACGTGATGTTGGGCAGCACCGCCGTCATCCGCCAGAACGTCGGCGCCCGCAACCGCTGGTTCAGCACATGCGCCAACACCAGGGCCATCAGCAACTGGGGAACGGTCGACAGCACCCAGATCTGGGCGGTGTTACGCAACGCGTTCCAGAAGTACTCGTCGGCGAACAGATCCCGGTAGTTCTGCAGACCGAGGAACGTGTGCGTCTCCGACAGCAGGCTCCACTCGTGCAGCGACACCCACGCGGTGTACGCCAGCGGGAAGATCCCGAACGCGGCGAAAAGGAGAAAGAAGGGCACGATGTACAGGTAGGGCGAGCCCTTGACGTCCAAGCGATAGAGGAGGTTCTTCATCATCGGCACATCACTGTTCGAGTCGGCTAACGCGGATGCGTGCGAATGCGGTGAAAGGGGCCGGTTCCCCGCCAACCGCGCCCTGAAGCGGCTGTTGACGGCGGGGAACCGGCCGAGGTGTCAGGTCACAGGAGGGCGTTGACGTCCTTGACGGACTGCGTCCAGGCCTCGTCAGGCTTCTGCTTGCCCTGCTCCACACGGGTCAGACCATTCTGAATCGCCGTGTTGATGTCACCGGACTTCGGACCCATGTACTGCGGCACCATCGTCTTCACCGAGTTCGAGAAGATCTGACCCACCGGCGCGTTGTTGAAGAACGGGTTCTTGAAGTCCTTGATCACCGCGTCCTCGTACAGCGACACCGTCGACGGGAAGTTACCCAGCGCCCGGAACACCTTCGCCTGCTGCTCCGGTGCCACCAGCCACTTCGCCAGCTTCGCAGCCTCCTGCACGTTCTTGCCCTGCTTGGGCAGCGTCAGGAACGAACCACCCCAGTTACCGCCACCACCAGGAACCGCAGCGATGTCCCACTTACCCGAGGAGTCCTTGGCCTGGCTCTGGATGTAGGCCATCATCCACGACGGGCACGCGAGAGTGACGAACGAACCCTTGGCCATACCGGCGTTCCAGTCCGCCGACCACGGCGCGATCTTCGCCGACAGACCCTTGTTGATCGCGTCGATCGTCAGGTCCCACGCCTTCTTGACGCCGGGGTTGGTCTCCACGACGACCTTGTCGGCGTCGTAGATACCCACCGGCTGCTGGCCCAGGATCGAACGGTAGATGATCGTCGGCCCGTCCATCCACGAAGAGCCCTTGATGTTGGCGTTCTTGAACTTCACACCCGTGGCGATGTAGTCCTCCCACGTCGGCCACAACTTGCTCACGGCCTCACGATCGGTCGGCAGACCCGCCTTCTCGAAGATGTCCCGGCGGTAGCACATCGCCATGCCACCGACATCCGTGCCCAGACCGACGACCTCGCCCTTGGCCGAGGAACCCTGCTGCCACTTCCACGCCGGCCACTGCGACTTGATGTCCCCGCCGCCGTAATCCATCCAGTTGTAGAACTTGCCCGGATTCGCCGTGAACTGACCCGCCCAGCCCTCCTCGATCGCCTCGATGTCCGCGGCACCCGTATTCGTCGCCAGGTGCGCGGCGAGGTTCTTGTGGTGGTCCTCGGCCTTGGTGATCCGCTCCACGATCTCCACATTCGGGTTCGCGGCCATGTACTCCTTGTACAGGTCCTTGTACCCGAACTCACCGAACGTCGCGATCGTGAGCTTGACCTTCTCACCCGGCTTCGCCGGGTCGTCACTGCCACCGCAGGCCGCGGTGCCCAGCACCAGCGCGGCGGCGAGCAGCGGAGCGGCCACGGCCGCGAGACGGCGCCGTGGGCCGGCGCCGGATAGTGCTGAACGCATCGGAGCTCCTCCAGGAACAGGTATTCGGGCACGAGCACGAGCAGAAGCGCTGGTCACCTACAGTTGATCATCCAGAGAGCGCTCCCTGGTATGGCCTCTGAATTTCGTCTCATGCTGCTCGGCTGTCAAGATGCCGTTGCCGTCTCGTTACAAAGCGCGACCGCGCATCCGATCGCGACACGCCGTCCCGCCTGCGCACCCGCTGGCGCGGCCGACACGCCGAGAAGTGTCGTGACCAGGCAGTCGGAGCGGCGTTTCCGTTACCTACCATCGATCGTGCCGATTTGGCACCGGCGCCCGGACTCGCGGCAAGGTCTCCTAGCTGCCCGTCCTGACATCACCGGACGATTTCCGGAACGTTAACGGCGTTCGCCGCCGCGGCCCGTCCAGTGACCGCCATTGACATCCGAGCGGTCCTGGACGATTCTGCTCAGAGAGCGCTCCCCCACATTGTTTGTCCGACTTGACGCCCATTCGGGCACAGGTCGTTGCACGCGGCGACCCGCCGCTCAACACGGTGTCGCCATGCCGCGCAGGACCGGGCTCAGCCCCGACGCTCCGGTCCCGCCGGCGGGCGGCCGCCGCGTGCGTACCGGAAGCGCTGCCGCGGGTCACTCCGATTCGCGATCGGCGGGAGCGCCTCCGGGCCTTCCGCGAGGAGCACGGCCCTCGCGGTCTCGAGCCATCCCACAGGAGATGACATGAGATCCGTCCCGAACGCGGCAGCCCCGCCGCGCTCCGTCCCCACTCGCAGGCGCTGGTACGCCGTTCTCGCCACCCTCGGCGCGGTGCTCGCCTCGTCCTACCTGGCCGTGGTCGCCGGCTCGGCCAGCGCGGCCGATCCGCTGATCTCCCAGGGCAAGCCGGTCACCGCCTCGTCGGTCGAGAACGCCGTTTTCCCGGCCACCGCGGCGGTCGACGGCGACAACGGCACGCGCTGGTCCAGCGCGTTCTCCGACCCGCAGTGGATCCAGGTCGACCTGGGCGCGACCGCCACCGTCAGCCAGGTCGTCCTGCGCTGGGAGGCGGCGTACGCCACCGCGTTCCAGGTCCAGGTCTCGGCCACCGGCACCGGCGGCTGGACCAACATCTACAGCACCACCACCGGCACCGGCAGCGTGCAGACCCTCGCGGTCAGCGGCTCCGGCCGGTACGTGCGCGTCAACGGCACCGCCCGCGCCACCATCCACGGCTACTCGCTCTACGAGTTCCAGGTGTACGGCATCATCGGCGGCGGCGGTGGCTGCGGCACGGCCAACGCGGCTCTGGGCCGCCCGGCCAGCTCCTCCTCGCAGGAGGGCGCGTTCGCCGCGGCCAACGCCTTCGACGGCAGCACCGGCACCCGCTGGTCGAGCGCGTTCAGCGACCCGCAGTGGGTCCAGGTGGACCTGGGCAGCAGCCAGAACATCTGCGGCGTGACGCTGAACTGGGAGGGCGCCTACGCGACCGCGTTCGGGATCCAGGTCTCGAACGCGGCCACCGGCCCGTGGACGAACATCTACAGCACCACCACCGGCACCGGCGGCACGCAGACGCTGACCGTCTCCGGCACCGGCCGCTACGTGCGCATGAACGGCACCGCGCGGGCCACCGCGTGGGGCTACTCGCTCTGGGAGTTCGCGGTGCGCACCGGTGGCACGCCGAGCAACCCGCCGTCGTCGCCCCCGCCGGCATCGCCGTCGGCGTCGCCGTCGCCGTCGGCCTCTCCGCCCACCTCGCCGTCGCCCAACCCGGGCGGGGAGGTGCTGCTGTCGTACAACAAGCCTGGTTTCGCCTCCTCCTCGCAGGACGACGGCGCGTGCTGGCAGTGCTTCCCGGTGCGGGCCTTCGACCTGGACCCGGCCTCGCGCTGGGCCACCCAGGCCTGGACCGACCCGGGCTGGATCTACGTCGACCTGGGCGCGACCGCCCAGATCAAGCGGGTCGTGCTGCAGTGGGACCCGGCGTACGCCACCTCCTACCAGCTGCAGACCTCGGCTGACGCGGTGAACTGGACGACCGTCTACAGCACCACCACCAGCGCCGGGTTCAAGCAGAACATCACCGTCAACGGCACCGGCCGCTACGTGCGCATGTACGGCACGGCCCGGTCCAACGGCTACGGCTACTCGCTCTGGGAGTTCCAGGTCTACGGCACCGGCGGCGCCCCGACGACGCCCCCGGCGCAGCCGGCCAACCCGACGTTCCCGGCCACCAACCTGGTCTTCTCGGACGAGTTCAACGGCCCGGCGGGCAGCAAGCCGGACGCGTCCAAGTGGACCATCGACACCGGCACCGGCCAGAACGCCGAGCTGCAGTACTACACCAACAACAACAACGCGAACATGAACGGCTCCGGGCAGCTGGTGATGGAGGCCCGCCGCGAGGCGGCCGGCGGCATGCAGTACACGTCGCACCGGATGAACACGGGCAACAAGTTCCACTTCCAGTACGGCCGGGTCGAGGCCCGGGTGAAGGTGCCCAAGGGCAACGGCTTCTGGCCGGCGTTCTGGATGATGGGCGCCGACTTCCTGCCGCCCACGAGCCGCCCGTGGCCCTACAACGGCGAGATCGACATCATGGAGATCCTCGGCCGCGACACCACCCGCAGCTACACCACGCTGCACGCCCCCGCCTACAACGGTGGCGCCGGCTACGGCTTCGAGAAGGTGTGGGGCATCGACCTGTCGGCCGATTACCACGTCTACGCCGCGCAGTGGGACAGCAACGGGATCCGGTTCTTCGTCGACAGCACGGAGGTGTTCTACGCGAGCAAGGCAACCGTGGAGGCGACCCGCGGCCCGTGGGTCTACGACCACCCGCACTACATGATCCTGAACCTCGCCGTGGGCGGTGACTGGCCCGGCTCGCCCGACGCCAGCACGCCGTTCCCGGCTCAGATGCTGGTCGACTACGTCCGCGTCTACAAGTAGGCAGACCGCCGGCAGGGGGCCCCGCAGCCCCGCAGGGCCCCCTGCCCCCAACGGAAACCCGTCCGTCCCATTCCCGTAGGGAGCTCACCATGAATCGTCTCGCACCGATTCCTGGCCGCCGGCGGCTACGTGCCGTCGGGCTCATCGCCACTGTCACGGCCGTCCTCGCAACTTACCTGGTGACAACCACCGGTGGTGCGGCCGCCGCCGAGATCTCACTTTCCCAGGGCAAGCCGGTCACGGTCTCCTCGACCGAGAACGGCGGCACGCCCGGCTCGGCAGCGGTCGACGGCAACGCCGGCACCCGCTGGTCCAGCGCATTCTCCGACCCGCAATGGATCCGCATCGATCTCGGCAGCAGCCAGGCGATCACCCGGATCCTCCTGGACTGGGAGGGCGCGTACGCGCGCAACTTCCAGCTGCAGAGCTCCGCCGACGGCAACAACTGGAGCACGTTCCACACCACGACCAACCACAACGGGGCAGACCAGTCCCTCACCGTCAACGTGACGACGCGCTACGTCCGCCTGTACGCGACCGCGCGGGCCACCCAGTGGGGTGTCTCGCTGTGGGAGTTCCAGGTGTTCGGGGAGTCCAGCGGCGGCGGGGGCGGCGGGGGCGGCCCGATCGTCCGGGTGTCGGAGTTCCTCGCCGACTGCCCGTTCACGCACCGCCTGCCGGACGACCCGATCGTCTTCCCCGGCCTGCCCGGCGGGTCGCACATGCACGACTTCATGGGCAACACGTCCACCAACGCGTTCTCGACGTACACGAGCCTCGCCGCGGCGGGCACCAACTGCAACCCGATCGAGGACCTGTCGTCGTACTGGGTGCCCACCATGTACGTCGACAACGTGGCGGTCGCCCCGACCGGCACGACCTTCTACTACCTGGGTGAGGGCGTGCGCGACGACATCATCGCGCAGATCCAGTCCCTGCCCGTCGGCCTGCGCATCGTGGCCGGCAACGCCCAGGCCACCAGCGGCGACCAGAGCATCGCACGCTGGTCCTGCCTGCACCACAACGAGATCCCACCGGGCAAGGACTTCGTGAACTGCCCGGCCGGCTCGATGCTGGAGTCGTACCTCGACTTCCCGCAGTGCTGGGACGGCGTCAACCTCGACTCCGCCAACCACAAGAGCCACATGGCGTACCCCGTCGCCGGAGCCTGCCCGTCCACCCACCCCGTCCCGGTGCCGAAGCTGCGCCAGGTGCTCCGCTACCCGGTGACCGGCGATCCCGCCCGGATCCGCCTGTCCTCGGGCCGCGGATACACCATGCACGGCGACTTCTTCAACGCCTGGCCCGCCGCAGAGATGGACCGCCGCGTCCGCGACTGCATCCGCCCCATCATCAAGTGCGGCGCCAACGGTCGCCCCTGACCTGACCCCCCGCACCTGAAAACGACACCGGCCGGGACGGCCCCCCTCTCCCGTCCCGGCCGGTGCCGCCCCCACCCCCGCCATGCGACGATCTTGCACGGACGGTGGGGACGACACACTCCCCACAGACATTTCGACAACAGTTCGCGCAAGATCGCCGCCGGCAGCCGGGAGGTCCGCGATGAGATCAAGGGTGTACGCGTGCGCGGTGGTGTTGCTGCTCGCGGGTTGTGGCGGGGAGTCGCCGGCGCCGGTCGCGCCGGTCAGCCCGCCGGTGGTCGCCGAGGCGGGGGCGATCAGCACGGACGTCGCCTGGACGCAGCTGATGATCGCGCTGGATCAGCGCATGCTGGCGGCGCTGGAGCTGGCCCCGCAGCGCGCCGCGGACAGGGAACTGAACGCGTTCGCCGCCGACGTGGCCCGGCGGCACGAGGCGGAGGTGGTCCGGCTGCGGGAGCTGTTGCAGGCGACCGGCGCGCCGGAGACCAACCCGCACGAGGGCCACGACATGCCCGGCATGATCACCAAGGAGAACCTGGCCCTGCTCGCCGCCAAATCGGGCGCGGCGTTCGACACCATGCTGGCCGACAGCCTGCGCGCGCACTTCGAACAGTGCCGCATGCTGGCCGGCTCCGAGCAGTCCGCCGGCGCAGACCCGGCCGTCAAGGCGCTGGCCGCCTCGGTCGAGTCCACCCGCCAGACCGACCTCGACCGCCTGACCGCCCTGACCAGCCCTCGATGAACCGCCCCGGCCCGGCGATGCGCGCCGACGTCAACCGCCGCCCGGTGCCCGCCAAGGTCCTTCGCCGGGCGGTGCCCGCACGCTTCGTGGGCCGGGCTCGGCGGGGCGGGGCGGTCAGGCGGATTCGCGCTTGACCAGGCGGGGGTGGAAGATCACCGAACGCGGCTTGGGGTCGGCCTTGCCGATGCGGGCCAGCAGCAGCCGCGCCATCTCCGCCGCCATCTCCTCCAGCGGCTGGTGGATGGTGGTCAGCTGGGGCCGGCACTGCAGCGCGGCGATGCTGTTGTCGAAACCCACCACCGCCACGTCCTCCGGCACCCGGCGGCCCAGGTCGCGCAGCGCCTGCAGGGCCCCCTCGGCCATCAGGTCGTTGGCCACGAACAGCCCGTCGATCTCCGGGTGCGCCGCGAACAGCTCGCGCGCGGCCTGCTCGCCGCTGGCGCGGGTGAAGTTGCCGGCCGCCGACGGCACGTACGCATGCCCGTGCACGGCCAGCGCGGCCCGGAATCCGGCGAGGCGGTCCTGGCTCGACGGCATGTCCAGCGGACCGGAGATGGTGGCCAGGTGATGACGCCCGACCGCCAGCAGGTGCTCGGCCGCGAGCTTCGCGCCGACCTGCTGCTCGACGTCGACGTAGCTCATCGGCAGCGGCTTGCCCGGCCGGGCCGACAGCACGGCCGGGATGCCCAGGTCGCACAGCTGCTGCGGCAGCGGATCCTCGTCGCTGCTGGAGATGAGCAGGACCCCGTCGACGTGCCCCTGACGCAGGTAGCGCAACACGTGGTGGTGCGCGGGGGACTCCGCCGGCATGATCACCAGGTGGATGCCCTCGGGCCGCAGCACCTCCAGCGCCCCGGCGGTGATCCGGCCCAGGAACGGGTCCGTGAAGATCCGGTTGAGGAAGGGCTCGGCCTGCTCGGTGCGGTCGTCCGGTTCGGACACCACCAGCGCGACCGAATCGGTGCGCCGGGTGACCAGCGACCGCGCCGCGAGGTTCGGCACGTAGCCGGTGGCGTCGATCGCGCGCTGAACCAGTTCACGCAACTCGGGATCGACGGTGGACACACCATTGATCACCCGGGAGACCGTGGAGCGCGAGACCCCCGCCCATTCGGCGACCTCTTCCAGCGTCGGGGACCGCTGGCCGTCGGGTCGGCTACTCGTCATGACGTCATTTATAGCAGGTATTCCAGGGAGCGCTCTCTCCAAGGTCGTTTGTAATTCCTTTGCAGGTCAGGGATGAAATGTGCGGCATGCGCATTGGGCTGCACTAAACCGGTTGACCTTGATCACGGCAAACTGTTCCGTGGCAACCTTTTCGGCGCTCTGACGGGAAACGCGGATCCGACCGTGCGCCATGAAGGCCTTCGCGGTGCGGCACCGCCTAAAGTCGCCGAATGCGGAACATCACGGGCCACACCTGCGGATCGTGCGGCCGGCGACACGAGGACCTGCCACTGTCGTACCGCACGGCGGCGCCGGCGCACTGGACGGACATCCTGGACGACGACCCGAACAGCGAGCTGACCCCCGACCTGTGCGTCATCTCGGGCCGGCACTTCTTCATCCAGGGCAACCTCGAGATCCCGATCCTCGGCAGCGACGAGGTGTTCGCCTGGGGCGTGTGGGTGTCGCTGAGCCCGGCCAGCTTCGCCCGCACCACCGACCTGTGGGACGAGCCGGGCCGCGAAGCCGAGCCGCCGCACTTCGGCTGGCTGTCGACCGAGCTGGCCGGATATCAGGTGAGCACGCTGAACCTGAAGACGAACGTGCACACCCGGCCGGTGGGCCACAAGCCGTATGTCGAGGTCGAGCCCACCGATCACCCGCTCGCCGTGGACCAGCGCGCCGGCATCACCGTGGCCCGCGTCCAGCAGCTCGCCGAACTGCTGTGGCACGGCGGGCGGGGCTGACCGCCCGGCCGGGCGGGCCGCATGATCGTGACAAAAGCTCTATTCTGGTATCCGAGGACAATTCAGGTTATCCGGCTACTTCTCGGCGGGTCTGGGGTGTTTGACTGATTCCGGGGCGGACGATGGACATCAGCGGCGAGCATCCGGCGGGAGGCCCGCCGGTCGACGCCGATCAGGTCGAGCTGCTGTACGAAAGCGACCGGATGCGGGCGTACCGGCTGCGCCTGCCCGGACGCCGCACGGTCGTGGTCAAGCAGCCGCTCGGGCCTGACGCGCTCAAGCGGCTCAAGCACGAGACGGCGATCCTGCGCCGGCTGCGCGGGGCAGAGGGCGTCGTGCAGGTCGAGCCGACGCCGGTGATCCCGGGAGCGCTGGTGCTGCGCGACGCCGGCGGCACGACGATGGACCGCCGGCCGATGCCCATGCCGACGGCCGAGGTGCTCAGCGTCGCCTCGGGGCTCGCCGATGCCCTCGCCGCCGTGCACCGCCGCCACGTCGTGCACCGCGACGTCTGCCCCGGCAAGATCGTGCTGACCGCGGCCGGCGGCGTGCTCCTGATCGAGTTCGAGCTGGCGTCCACGTTCGCCGAGATCAGGCCCGAGTTCGCGCACCACAACGAGATCGTCGGCACGCTGCCCTACCTCGCGCCCGAGCAGACCGGCCGCACCGGCCGCCCCGTCGACCAGCGCGCCGACCTCTACTCCCTCGGCGCGACCATGTACGAGATGGTCACCGGCGAGCCGCCGTTCGGCACCGGCGATCCGCTCCGGCTCAGCCACGCGCACCTGGCCCGGATGCCCGTGCCGCCGGCCGAGGCCGATCCGGACGTGCCCGTCGCGCTGTCCGATGTGATCATGCATCTGCTGGAGAAGGAGCCCGACAACCGCTACCAGACCGCCGAGGGGCTGGCGTACGACCTCGCGCTGCTGCGCGCCGCCGCGCCGGGTGAGACGGTGGCGCTGCGCGTCGGCGCGGGCGACGTGCCGCTGCGGCTGCTCCCCCAGTCGCGCATCATCGGCCGGGACCCGGAGATCCGCGCGCTGGGCGCGGCGTTCGCCGACGCGATGACCGGGCTCAGCCACGGCCTGCTGGTCAGCGGCCCGGCCGGGGTCGGCAAGACCTCGCTGGTCGACGAGCTGCGCCCGATCGCCTCCGGCAGCAGCGGCTGGTTCGTGTCCGGCAAGTACGACCAGCACCGCCGCGACCTCGAATTCGACGGGACCCGCCAGGCGATGCGCGCGCTGGGCCGGCTGCTGCTGGCCGAGCCCGAGGAGGAGGTGGCCGAGCTGCGGCGGCGGTTGCGGCAGGTGCTGGGCCGCAACGCCGGGCTGCTGGCCGCGGTGCAACCGGAGTTGGGGCTGCTGATGGGCGTCGAACCGGACCCCACCATCGGCGACGCGCTCTACGCGCAGGCCCGCATGCAGCGGATCGGCGTCGACGTGCTGACCACCGTCGCGTCGCCGAAACGCCCGATCGTCATGTTCGTCGACGACCTGCAGTGGGCCACCCGCACCCCGCTCGGCTATCTCGACATGCTGGTGTCCGAGGGCCCGCCGGACGGCCTGCTGCTGGTGCTGGCGTACCGCGACGACGAGGTCGACGCGACCCATCCCCTCACCGCCATGATCACGCGCTGGCGGCAGCAGGGCGTCGAGCCGCAGCGGATCACGCTGGGCAACCTGCCCCCGGCGAGCACCGCCGAACTCGTCGGCGACCTGCTGCAGCTCGACGCGACCGACGCCGAGGCGCTGGCCGAACCCGTCGCCCAGCGCACCCGGGGCAACCCGTACGACACCGTCGAGCTGATCAACTCGCTGCGCCGCAGCGGCGTGCTGGTGCTCGACGAGGGCGGCTGGAACTGGGACGCCGGCAACCTGTCCCGGCATCTGCGCCAGGCCAACGTCGTCGACCCGTGGACCACGCGGCTGCGCGGCCTGCCGACCCGTACCCGGCTGCTGGTCGAGATCATGGCCTGCCTCGGCGGGCGGGCGGACATGGACCTGCTGTCGATCGCCGACGGGCACCCCGGCACCGAGACCGAGGACTTGCTCGCGCCGGCCCTCGACGAGGGCCTGCTGGTGCTGGAGCCCGGCGAGCCCGCCGACGCCGTCCGGTTCCGCCACGACCGCGTCCACCAGGCGATCCTCGACGGCCTCACCCCCGCCGCGACGTCGGCCCTGCACCTCGGCCTGGCCCGCCGGCTGGCCCCGTACCCCGAGTACGCCGAGGTCGCCGCGCACCAGTACTACGCGGTCGCCGAGCACGTGCACGAGCCGGACGAACGCCGTCTGGTCAGCGACCTGCTCGCGTACGCCGCCGACCAGGCGCTGGTGGTGAGCAACCACACCATGGCCGAGCGCTACCTGGCCGTCGCGGTGGACTACGCCGACCCGGCCGACCGGCACAACCTGATCAGGTTGCAGACCCTGCGGCACGCCTCGCTCTACAGCCTGGGCCGGCTCGACGAGGCCGACGACGTGTACGCGGCCATCGACCGGCTGTGCCACCATCCCGCCCAGCACGCCGACGCCACCCTGGTCCAGGTGAGCGGCCTGACCAACCAGGGCCGCGCCGCCGAGGCGGTCGCGCTGGGCCTGGAGATGCTGGGCCACCTCGGTTTCGCCGCGCCGCCGCCGGAGCGGGTGCAGGCCGAGATCGACGAAGGGCTCGACCTGCTGCACCGCTGGCTGGACGGCGACGCCGCCGACGACCTGCGCCGCCCCGAGGTGACCGAGCCGGACCTGCTGGCCACCGCCGCGCTGATCAACCGCATGATGGCCCCGGCGTTCTTCAGCAACCAGGACACCCTCGCCTGGCTCACGCTGCAGGCGCTGCGTTTGTGGGTGCGGCACGGTCCGATCTCGACCCTGGTCGGGCCGGTCGCCCACCTCACCTTCGTCACCGTCGGCCGGTGCGGCGACTACCGCACGGGGCATCGGGCCCTGCTGCGGGTGATCGCCGTCGGCGAGGCCCGCGGTTACGAACCCGACACCTCGCAGGCCCGCTTCCTGTACGCGCTGAGCACCGGCCACTGGTACGAGTCGCTGGAGGACACCGTGCAGCAGGCGCAGCTGGCCCGTGAAGGCCTGCTGCACGGCGGCGACCTGCAGAAGGCCTGCCACACCTTCTACGTCTCCGTGTACGAGCTGCTCGACTACGCCCCCACCCTGGACGTTTACCTCACCGAGGTCGACGCCGGGCTGGCGTTCGCCACCCGCACCGGCAACGACCAGTCCACGGACGTCTACCTGCCCTACCGCCAGCTGGCCGGCATGCTGCGCGGCGAGCCCGTCGAGCCGGGCGCCGGCGCGGAACCGCTGCCCGAAGCGCTCGCGGGCAACCCGGTGGCCGTGTCTAACGTGCACGTCACCAGGGCGCTCGCGGCAGCGCTGCTCGACGACATGCCCGCCCTGCACCACCACATCGAGGCCGCCACGGCGCTGCTGCCGGTGAACCCGTCGGTGTACCCCGTCGCCCAGGCCCGCCTGCTGCGCGGACTCGACCTGGCCGAGCAGGCCCGGACCGGGGCACCCGGCGAGCGGGCGGCCCGGCTGTCCGAACTCGACAGGACCGTGGACTGGTTCGCCGCCCGGGCCGCGGACGCCCCGGTCAACTTCTCCCACACCCTGCTGCTCCTGCAGGCCGAACGCGCCTGGGCCCGCGGCGACTTCCAGACCGCCGCGCAGTCCTACGACGCGGCCCAGCACGAGGTCGCCGGTCGGGGGCGGCCGTGGCACCAGGCCCTGGCCCTGGAACGGGCCGCCCGGTTCTACCTGGCCCACGGCATGGAGGTGGCCGGGACCAGCATCCTCAACTCGGCCCGGCACGCGTACCTCACCTGGGGCGCCCGGGCGAAGGTCGCCCAGCTCGACCGCACCCATCCGACCGCACCGTGGCTGTCCGGCCTGCGCCCGCCGACCAGCGGGCAGCCGGCCGACGTCGGCCCGCAGGCACCCGTGCTGTCGGGCACCATCGACCTGCTGGCCATCCTCGCCGCCTCCCAGGCGCTGAGCTCGCAGACCACCTTCGAGGGCGTACGCGCCCGCGTCGTCGACGTGCTCAGCGAGATGACCGGCGCGACCGCCGTCCACCTGCTGCTGTGGGACGACGACCGGCAGCGCTGGTCGGTGCCCGAGGCGCTCCCGGACGACGGGCGGCCCGCTGTGCCCGCCTCGGTGATCCGCTACGTCGAGCGCACCCGCGAGCCGCTCGTCGTCGGCGACGCCACCCGTGACGACCGCTTCTCCCGCGACCCCTACTTCGCCGAGCTGGACTGCTGCTCGCTGCTGGTCGTGCCGATCGCCAGCCGGGGCGAACGGCAGGCCCTGCTGGTGCTGGAGAACCATCTCATCCGGGAGGCGTTCTCCGCCGAGCGCCTCGACGCGGTCCGGCTGGTCGCGGGGCAGCTCGCGGTGTCGCTGGACAACGCCTCGGTGTACGCGTCGCTGGAGCGCAAGGTCGCCCAGCGCACCGAGGAGCTGACCGCGGCCAACCGGCGGCTCGAACTGCTCAGCACCACCGACGCGCTCACCGCGCTGGCCAACCGGCGGCGGCTGGAGGACATCCTGCACGCCGAGTGGGACAGCGCGCTGCACAGCGGCCGGTCGCTGGCGCTGGCGATGGTCGACATCGACCACTTCAAGCTCTACAACGACCACTACGGCCACCCCGCGGGCGACGACTGCCTGCAGCGCGTCGCCGCCGAGCTGACCCGCAACCTGCGCGCCGGTGACCTGGTCGCCCGCTACGGCGGCGAGGAGTTCGCGGTGGTCATGCCCGGCCTCGGCACCGAGGCCGCCCGCGGGGCCGCCGAGCGGCTGCGCATCGCGATCTCCGACCTCGCCGAGCCGCACGTGCTCGCCCGCTCGGGCATCGTCACGGTCAGCATCGGCGTGGCCGCGATGACGCCGCGCCCCGACCGCGACCCCGACGACCTGGTCGGTCTCGCCGACGTCGAGCTGTACCGCGCCAAGCGCAACGGCCGCGACCAGGTCCGCGCCGCCGCCGTTGCGCCCTGATCGGGGCTAGGCCGGCGCGAGCAGGTCCGGTGTGAGGTCGGCGAGGCTCGCGCAGCCGGTCAGGGCCATCGTCAGGTCCAGCTCGGCGCGCAGGTTCTGGATCACCTGGCGTACGCCGTCCGCGCCCGCCAGGGCCAGGCCGTAGCAGTAGGGACGGCCCACGCAGACCGCCCGCGCGCCCAGGGCCAGCGCCTTGAACACGTCCGCGCCGCCGCGCACGCCGCTGTCGAACAGCACCGGCACCCGTCCGCCGACCGCCTCGACGATGCCCGGCAGCGCGTCCAGCGAGCCGGTCGCGCCGTCGACCTGGCGGCCGCCGTGGTTGGACACGATCACCCCGTCCACCCCGGCGGCCAGTGCCCGGCGCGCGTCGTCGGCGTGCTGCAGGCCCTTGAGCAGGATCGGCAGCCGGGTCATCGAGCGCAGCCGGGCCAGGTCGCCCCAGGTGAGGTCCTGCCGGGAGAAGATGTCGAGGAACGTCTCGACCGCGGCACGCGGCAGCGGCGAGCGCAGGTTGCGCAGCATCGGCCCGGGGTGGGTGCGCGCGATCGAGAACAGCGAGCGCACCGCCGCGGGCGTGACCTTCGGCTTCGGCCCGGTCTTCGGCTGCCCGGCCCGTTCGGCTGCCAGCCGCCGGAACACCGGGTCGCTGGTGTACTGCGCGATGCCCTGGCCCTGGCTGAACGGCAGCGACCCGAGGTCCAGGTCGCGGGCGCGCCAGCCGAGCACGGTCGTGTCGAGGGTGACCACGAGCGCCTCGCAGCCGGCCGCCTCCGCCCGGGCCAGAAAGCTCGCCACCAGCTCCTCGGACTTGCTCCAGTACAGCTGGAACCAGCGCGGGGCGTCGCCCATCGCGGCCGCGCACTGCTCCATCGGCCGGGACGCCTGCGTGGACAGGATGTACGGCACGCCCTCCGCCGCCGCGGCCCGCGCCACGGCCACGTCGGCCTCGGGGTGGACCAGTTCGAGCACGCCGATCGGGGCCAGCAGCAGCGGCGACGCCAGGCGGCGGCCGAACAGCTCGACGGAGAGGTCGCGCGCCGACACGTCGCGCAGCATCCGGGGCACGATGTGGTGGCGGTCCAGGGCGCGGCGGTTGGCGTCGGCGGTGCTCTCCAGGCCGGCGCTGCCCGCGACGTAGGCGTACGCCTTGGCCGACAGCACCCGGGCGGCACGGCGCTCCAGCTCGGGGAACGCCGTCGGCACGGTCGGGCGGACGCCGCTGACCCCGTCGCGGTAGATCACGCCCTGCCGCAGCCTGCCCCAGCCGCCGGCGGCGCGCACGGCCGGGTCGGTGTCGTCGGCGGGCGGCAGGTGACCGGGGTCGCTCATCGGGTCCTCGCTGGGGTGCGTCGGCTGGTCCGCCGCGCCCGGCGGGCTCGCGGCGGTCCGCAGATCATGCCATCCCGGCGCGCGGTCAGGCAGCGCGGTGCCGGGCGAGCACGGCGAGCGCACCGCGGGCCGCCTGGACGGTCTCCGGACCGGCGTCGCCGGGCAGTTTGGGCAGGCCGGACGTGATGGTGACCTGGTGCCGGAGCACCGGATGGAGCGCGGTGGTGGCCACGAACAGGGTCGCCAGGCCGTCGTGCGCGGAGCCCTCGTCCAGCCGGAACACGTACGCCGGGGGCACCACCGGGGTGCCGTGGGTCGCGTGGGCGGCCAGGTCGTCGGCGATGCACCACCACGGCTGCGGCTCGCGGCCGGACCAGTGGTGGTCGCCGAACAGCCCGTGCACCGCCAGCCGGTACCGGTGGCAGACCGTCACCGCCTCGCGCAGCCGCTGCTCCAGCTGTCCCAGCGTCTCGCCGGGCGGGGGCGGGGCCAGCAGGTCGTCCAGCCGTGCGGACAGCCACCCGGCCAGCACCTCGTGCAGCACGAACCGCCAGGCGTCGGTGGCCGCGCCGGTGGCGAACGTCAGCGCCTCGCGCAGCAGCCGCAGCCGCTCCGCGCAGTCGGGCCACAGCTCCAGTGGCGGCGGGCCGGTGCACGGCACGGTCGTCGCGTGGCGGCGGGCGGTGAAGTCGACGACGGCCCGCAGCGGGCCGCCCGCGATCAGGTCCACGTCCTGCCGGTCGTCCGACCACTCCCACTTCGACTGGCCGTCGAGCAGGCTCGTGTACAGGGGATCGGTCAGGCCCTCCTCGTAGAGCCAGCCGCCCGGCGACCGGGTCGCGGCCCGGGTGACCTCCGTGACGAACAGCAGCGCGTCGGCGTAGCGGCGGGGCGCGTCGCGCACGTCCATCCGTGCTCCCTCCCTGGCGGCCCACCCACACCGTACCCGCCGTCCGATCCCGACACCGTCCCGCGCGGATCGCCGGGTGTCGGCGGGCTCCCGCGCCGTCGGGGTCTGCCCTACCCTGACGCGGTGACCTTGACGTGGCAGTCCTTCGGGCGGTGGCTCGCAGTGCTGATGCTGCTCGGCGGTTGCGCGTGCTGCTGCGGCAACGCGGGCCCGATCGGCTTCGCGCCCGACCTCGCCGACGGCGACGTCGTCGGCACCTGGGTGAGCGAGGCAGGCGCGCGGCTGGTGCTGCGCGCCGATCACACGTTCAGCACCCACTCCCTGGGCGACTGCGCCGACGGCGACGGCGACCACGCGTCCGGCGCGGACGGCGAGGGCCTCTGGACACTGGACGAGCCCGAGCTCCTGGACCCCTACCAGCGGCTGAACCTGGCGTACCACCCGTACGGCGAGATGCTGCAGGACTGGGGCGCGCAGGACGACGAGATCGTCTACGTGTTCGGCGACACCGACTCCGGCGGCGTCTGCTTCTTCACCCGCGAGTGAACCGGGTCGCGGTGAGCGGTTCTTAACGGGTACGCAACGCGGCCGTCCTGCCGCTGTCACAGCCCGATCGTGTGCTTCTTGGACCCGCGGACCGCAGCCCTCCCACGGCGCGGCGTGGACCGGCGCACGGCCACCCGTCGAGGTGGCAGGCGCGGCCGCCCGACTCCGATCGGAGCCACGCCATGGGACAACCTCTCTGGATCACCAGACTCCCCGACGCCGCCGTCGCCGCGTACCGGCGGGACAGCCCCGGCGGCCCGCTGGCCGGGGCCCGGCTGGCGATCAAGGACAACCTCGACCTGGCCGGGGTGCCGACCACGGCCGCCTGCCCCGCGCTGGACGCCCCGGCCGCGTCGTCCGCGGTCGCGGTGACCCGGCTGATCGACGCGGGCGCGATCCCCGTCGGCAAGACCAACATGGACCAGTTCGCCACCGGCCTGGTCGGCACCCGCACCCCGTACGGGGCCTGCCACAGCGTGGCCGATCCGGCGCACGTCAGCGGCGGCAGCAGTTCCGGCAGCGCGATCGCCGTCGCGACAGGCGAGGCCGAGCTCGCCCTCGGCACCGACACCGCCGGTTCCGGCCGGGTGCCGGCGGCCTTCAACGGCCTCGTCGGGCTCAAACCGACCCGTGGGCTGGTCTCCACCACCGGCCTGCTGCCCGCCTGCCGCTCGCTGGACTGCGTGACCACGTTCACCCGGACCGTCGCCGAGGCACGGACGGCCCTGGCCGCGCTGGCCGCCTACGACGTCGACGATCCGTGGTCGCGGCCGCGGCCGCCGCTGCCGCCGCCGGGGGTCGCCGCGCGGATGCGCGTCGTCGGCGTACCGGCCGGGGATCTCGATCTCGACCCCGCGCACGCCGCGGCCTGGCAGCGGGCCCTGGCGCAGGCCCGCGGCGTCGCCGCGCACGTGGTGCCGGTGGACGTGTCGGCGTTCCTGGCGGCGGCGCGGCTGCTGTACGAGGGCCCGTGGGTCGCCGAGCGCTGGGCCGCGTTCGGCGGCCTGCTCGAACCCGACGGGCCGCACCTGGACCCGACCGTGCGCGGCATCGTGCTGCCCGGACGGGACCTGCGCGCCGCGGACGCGTTCGCCGCCGCCGACCGGCTCGCGGCGCTGCGCCGGGCGACCGAGCACGTCTGGTACGACATCGACGCGCTGCTGCTGCCGGTCACGCCGGGGCATCCGACGTTCGACGAGGTGGCGGCCGCGCCGGTCGCGGTGAACTCGCGGCTGGGCACGTACACCAACTTCGTGAACCTGCTCGACCTGTGCGCCGTGGCGGTGCCCGCCGGGGAACGGGACGACGGCCTGCCGTTCGGCGTGCAGCTGATCGCGCCCGCATTCGCCGACGAGCCGCTGCTCGACCTGGCCGAACGCTGGACCGGCGGGCGGCCGCCGGAGCGGGCCGCGGCGGGGGCGCGGGTCGCGGTGGTGGGCGCGCACCTGACCGGGATGCCGCTGCACCCGCAGCTGGTCGGGCTGGGCGCGCGGCTGGCCTACCGGGCTCGCACGGCGGGCGGCTACCGGCTCTACCACCTGTCCGGACCGGGGGTGCACCGTCCGGCGCTGGTGCACACCGGGGACGGGCCTGCGGCAGGCATCGCGGTCGAGGTGTACGACCTGCCCGAGCAGGGTCTCGGGACGCTGCTGGGCAGCGTGCCCGCGCCGCTCGGACTGGGCCGGGTGGTGCTCGACGACGGCAGCGAGGTCACCGGCTTCATCGCCGAGGCCCCGCGGCTGGGCGGCGCGGCCGACATCACCCACTTCGGCGGTTGGCGGGCGGCCAACAGCCCGGTCGCGCCGTGACGGCACCCGGCCGCGTGATCGCCGGACGGCAGGGTGCTGGCGCACTCGGTGCCGTGACGGACACGGCCCCCGCGAACGGCGAGATCGAGAGCTACAGCCTGGTCGAGCTCGCGGTGACCCGGCTGCGCCGCGAGATCCTCAGCGGACGCTCCGAGCCGGGCGAGCGCCTGGTCGAGGAGCAGCTGACCCGCCGGCTGGGCATCAGCCGGGCGCCGCTGCGCGAAGCGCTGCGCCTGCTGGGGCAGCAGGGCCTGGTCGAGCACGTGCCTCGGCGCGGGGCTCGGGTGGCCACCCTGTCCGACCGGGACGTGCAGGAGCTGTACGCCGTCCGCGACATGCTGGAACGCCACGCGGTCGAGCAGGCGCCGCGTGCTCCCGTCAAGCTCGACGGGCTGCGCGCGACCGTGGACCGGATGCGGGACGCCGCCGCGACCGGCGACCAGCTGGAGGTCGCCAACGCGCACCGGGCCTTCCACGTCAGCCTGGTCGCGCTGTCGGGCAACGGGCAGCTCACCGCGATCTACGAGTCGATCCTGGTGAAGCTCCAGCTGTACATGGCGATCAACCTGCGCCGCGAGGCCGAGCTGGCGCACGCCGACGACGGGGTGCACCGGCACGAACGCCTGCTGGAGGCGGTCGCGACCGGCGACCCGGCCGCGGTCCTCACCGCGCTCGCGGGGCACGGCGCGAGGTCCTATCTGTAGCCACTCGTCCCATCGGGGCACCAGGTCATGCAAGCGTTACCGAGGCGACCAGACTCCGAAACAGTTCGGTCGACAATCGACAGTATGCAAACCCTGGTGCCCCAACCTGATCCGCCGACCGGCGTACGCATCGGGCCGGTGCAGGCCGAGCCGTACCGGTGGCCGTACGACGGCTCGGTGCCCGTCGCACGGACGGCGCTGCTGTGCATCGACTGGCAGACCGACTTCTGCGGGCCGGGCGGCTACGTCGACGCGATGGGCTACGACATCGCGCTGACCCGCGCCGGGCTGCCCGCCACCGCCAAGCTGCTCGACCACGTGCGCTCGCTGGGCATGCTGGTCGTGCACACCCGCGAGGGCCACGACCCGGACCTGTCCGACCTGCCCGCCAACAAGCGCTGGCGCTCGGCGCGGATCGGCGCGGAGATCGGCGGGCCCGGCCCGTGCGGGCGCATCCTGATCAAAGGCGAGCCGGGCTGGGAGATCGTGCCCGAGGTCGCCCCGGCGCGCGGCGAGGTGGTCGTCGACAAGCCCGGCAAGGGCGCGTTCTACGCCACCAACCTGGACCTGGTGCTGCGCACCCGCGGCATCACGCACCTGATCCTGACCGGCATCACCACCGACGTCTGCGTGCACACCACCATGCGCGAGGCCAACGACCGCGGCTACGAGTGCCTGATCCTGTCCGACTGCACCGGCGCCACCGACCCCGGCAACCACGCCGCGGCCCTGCACATGGTCACCATGCAGGGCGGCGTCTTCGGCTGCGTGGCGACGTCCGACGACGTCATCGCGGCCACCACCTCCTGACGCACCGTTCCGCCTCACAGAAGGCGAGCACCCCTTTGAGCACCCACGCCACGGTCGACGCGATGCCGTCGCCGTACACCTTCGACCCTTCGACCACCGCGCTGCTGGTCATCGACATGCAGCGCGACTTCCTGGAACCCGGCGGCTTCGGGGAGACGCTGGGCAACGACGTGAATCAGCTCCGCTCGGCCATCGCGCCGACCGAGGCCCTGCTCGGCGCGTGCCGCGCGGTCGGCCTGACGATCATCCACACCCGCGAGGGGCACCTGCCGGACCTGTCGGACTGCCCGCCCGCGAAGCTGCACCGTGGCGCGCCCTCGATGCGCATCGGCGATCCGGGTCCCAAGGGCCGCATCCTGATCCGCGGCGAGTACGGCCACGACATCGTCGACGAGCTCGCCCCGCTGCCCGGCGAGCCGGTCATCGACAAACCGGGCAAGGGCGCGTTCTACGCCACCGAACTCGGCGAGCTGCTGGCGAGCCGGGGCGTCCGCAGCCTGATAGTCACCGGGGTCACCACCGAGGTCTGCGTGCACACCACCGTGCGCGAGGCCAACGACCGCGGCTACGAGTGCCTGGTGCTGTCGGACTGCGTGGGCTCGTACTTCCCTGAGTTCCAGCGCGTCGGGCTCCAGATGATCGCCGCCCAGGGCGGGATCTTCGGCTGGGTGGCGAAGTCACCGGCCTTCATCGGGGCGTTGCAGCGCAGCGCCGCCCTGCCGCAAGCCGCCTGATCCCCGCCTCGAAAGCAGGACACCCATGACCACACCCGCCCCCGCGGCTCCCGCCGTGAAACTGCCGCACTGGGTCCGCGGCGACACCAACGCCTTCTTCGGTTTCGGCGTGAACGTGCTCGTCAACGTGCTGACGCTGACCACGCTGTGCCTGTTCGTGATCAACCTGGCCGAGGGCGACGTGTTCGGCACGATCCTGCCCGCGCTGGGCATCGCCCTGGTCTTCGGCAACGTGTACTACACGATCCTGGCCCGCCGGCTGGCCGCCCGCGAGGGCCGCACCGACGTCACGGCGCTGCCCTACGGGCCCAGCGTGCCGCACATGTTCATCGTCATCTTCGTGATCATGCTGCCGATCTACCTGAAGACCAAGGACCCGATGCTGGCCTGGCAGGCCGGGGTCGCCTGGGCGTTCATCATCGGCATCATCGTGCTGATCGGCGCGTTCGTCGGGCCGTACATCCGCAGGTACACCCCGCGCGCCGCGCTGCTGGGCACGCTGGCCGGCATCTCCATCACGTTCATCTCGATGAACCCGGCCGGGCGCATGTGGGACCTGGCCTGGGTGGCGCTGCCCGTGTTCGCGCTGCTGCTGATCGGCCTGATGACCGACGTCCGGCTGCCGTTCAACTTCCCCATCGGCCTGGCCGCGCTGCTGCTGGGCACCGCGATCGGCTGGATCGGCGGGGTCATGTCGGTGCCCGACGTCACCGCCGCCGCGAAGACCATCGCGTTCGCCGTGCCGGACCTGAAGTTCGGGCTGCTGTTCGACGGGCTCAACGAGATGGCGCCACTGCTGGCCACCGCGATCCCGCTGGGCGTCTACAACTTCACCGAGGCGATGACCAACGTGGAGAGCGCCGCCACCGCCGGCGACAACTACAACCTGCGCAGCGTGCTGCTGGCCGACGGCATCGGCGCGGTCATCGGCTCCCTGCTCGGCTCGCCGTTCCCGCCCGCCGTGTATGTCGGGCACCCCGGCTGGAAGGCCGCGGGCGGCCGCACCGGCTACTCCATGGCCACCGGCATCGTCATCGCGCTGCTCTGCTTCCTGGGCATGTTCGGCCTGCTCGCGGCGATCTTCCCGACCGCGGCGATCGTGCCGATCCTGCTCTACATCGGCCTGCTCATCGGCGCCCAGGCCTTCCAGGCGACACCACGCGCCCACGCCGCCGCGGTGGTCGCCGCGCTCATCCCGAACCTGGCCTCCTGGGCCACCGGGCAGATCGACAACGCGCTCGCCGCGGCGGGCACCTCGGCCGCCGCGGTCGGCGACCAGGCCCTGGCCGGTGCGGGCGTGGTCTACCACGGCCTGCTGGTGCTCGGGCAGGGCGCGATCCTGGCGGGCCTGGTGTTCGGCGCGATCGTGGTGTTCATCATCGACCGGAAGTTCCTGCACGCCGGGATCTTCGCCCTGGTCGGCGCGCTGCTCACCTTCGTCGGGCTGATCCACGGCGAGAAGGTCGAGTGGAACGCCAACGGTCCGGTGTCGCTGGGCTACCTGTTCGTCGCGGTCGTCTGCGCGATCTTCTACTTCGGCAGGCACGCTCCGCGCGAACCCGACGCCGAGGAGCTCGCCCTCGACCGGCTGCACGGCGGCGCGGACGCACCCGCGCCGGTCTCGCCGGCACCGGTCGCAGCGGCGGAGCCGGACCGGGCCGCGGCTGCGGCCTGATCCGTCTCACCGGCCGCCTTCCGGCACGGGAGCCGCGCCCGTGCCGGAAGGCGGCACCTTCGAGTCAGGGAGAACCCATGGACCTGGACCGGCCCGACGTGGTCGCCGAGGTGGCCGCCGTGTTCGCCGCCTACGAGAAGGCGCTGCTGGTCAACGACCCGGACGAGATCATGTCGTTCTTCCACGACAGCCCCGCCACGGTGCGCTTCGGCATCGCCGACCGGCAGACCGGCTGGGCACGGCAGCACGCGTGGCGCGCGGCCCAGCCGCCGCTGCCACCCGGCCGGACCCTGCACGACACCTTGATCAGCACGTTCGGTGACGGCTTCGCGGTGGTCACCGCCTGTTTCGGGTACGCGGGCGGCCAGGTCACCGGGCGGCAGTCGCAGACCTGGGTGCGGCTGCCCGAGGGCTGGCGCATCGTGCACGCGCACGTGTCACAGCTGCCCGTGCGCTAGCGCGGACGCCGGCGGGCGGCCCGCACGGCCGCCCGCAGTCGGCGTCGTCATTCGGGTTCGGGCAGGCCGTGTTCCTCGCGCAGCTTGCGGGCCTGGCGGGTCTCGCCCTGGTCGTCGAGCGCCCGAGCCAGCCAGGCGGCCGCCTCCCGGCGGGCGCCGTGGTCGGCGGGCAGCGCGTCGAGCGCCCGGCGCAGTTCGGCCGCCCCGGCCGCGGCCCGGCCGGACACGACCAGCACCTGCCCGTGGCGCAGCTCGGCGAGTGCGGCCTCCCCGAACGCGCCGATGGAGCGGAACAGCCCGGCCGCAGGCGCGACCCGGTCCACCGCCGCGTCGTGGTCCGGGTCGTCGTTGTTGGACAGCACCTGCGCCGCCTCGTACCCGGCCATGGCCCGCTCCCACGTGAGCCCCTGCTGCTGGTCGGCGGGCACCTCGGTGACCGCCATCAGCTCCGCGAGCTGCTTCGAGAGGGTGACCGCGTCGTCCTTGCGCCCGGCGTGGAACAGCGCCATCACCTGCCGCCGGCGGGCGTGCACCGTGGCCAGGGCCAGGTCGGCCTGACCGTACGCCTGCGCGGCCGCGTCGAACCGGTCGGCGGCCTCGGCGTCGCGGTCGACCTGCCACAGCAGCTCGCCCGCGCGCTCCAGCACGTCGCCCCGGTAGGGCAGCCGCTCCACCCCGCCGACCAGCTCCAGCAGCGTGTCGAGCTGCCCGATCGCGACGTGCACCTCGCCGAGCTGCGCGTACACGCGCGACAGGAGGTCGCGCAGCTCCACGACCATGTCGACGTGCTCTGCGTCGCGCTGGGCGAGGAACCAGGACAGCGCCTCCTCGCCCACCTCGGCGGCTTCGGTGAACCGGCCCGTGGTCGCCAGTGCCAGCGCCAGCCGGTGCCGGGTGTACGCGGCCGCGCCGGCCGCACCCCGCGCCTCCATCAGGCACACGTGCTCGACGATGTCGTCGACGAACTCGCCCGCCCGCTCGGTCGTGACCAGCATGAACCCCGCGTCGGCGCGGGAGCCGCGGCGCAGCTCGGGGTCCTGCGCCACGGCGGCGGCCTCCTCGAACGCGGCGATCGCGCCGCTGTTGTCGCCGAGGCGGCCGAGCAGGTCGGCGAGCGCCCGCAGCAGGTTCGCGAGCTGGTCGCGGTGGTCGGTCCCGCGCAGCAGCGTCGCCGCCGCGCGGATCCGCTGGGCGGCCTCCTCGATGCGTTCCTGCGCCTGCAGCACGCCCGCGCGCAGGTGCAGCAGGCTCGCGTGGCGGGCCGGCGGCAGCGCGCCGGGCTCGGCGTCGGCCCGGTCCAGCAGTGACGTCGCCCGGTCCAGCTCGCCGGACGCGGCAGCCACCCAGGCCGCCCGCACCAGCGCGGCGCGGCGCTGCTTCGGGTCGGTGTTCGCGGCCACCGCCAACTCCGCCGCCTCGAACACGGCGGGCACGAGCGAGCCGTCACCGGTCAGCTGCAGCATCGCGATCTGCCACTGCAGCCGTGCGGCATGCTCCCGGGCGGTGTCACCGGCTCGCTCGAATGCCGCCACGGCCTCGGCGAACGCGTCCGCGGTCGCCTGCAGCTCCTCGTCGGGCAGCGCGACCGCCCGGAGCCGGGCCAGCCGCCCGCGCTGCTGGTCGGTGAGCGGCCCGGCGGTGTGCTCGGCGAGCAGCCGCGCGGTCAGGGCCTTCGCCTTGGCCTGCTCCTCGGCGTGGAACAGCTCGTCGACCAGGTCGAGGCGACCGTCCAGGGACAGGTCGGCGGGCACCTCGGCCAGGTCGGCCGGCGGCTGCGCGTCGGCGCTCGGCGCGGCTGGCGCGGCGGACGCGGCGCGGGCGGCGGTCACCGACAGCGGCAGGTACGCCACCAGCGGCTTCGACTCGATCAGCGCGGCTATGCGGGTGCTCTGGTAGGTGTTGCCGTTGCGCTCGTCGAAGCGCAGCGACAGCGCGACCGCTCGTTCGCGCAAGCGCCGCCCCAGCTCGGCGACGGTGCTCTCGCCCGCCACGCGGCGGACCACCAGGTCGCCCTGCCCGGCCTCGGTGAGCCGGCGCAGCACCAGCGCCGCGGCGGCCGCGAACTCCATCTCCGTCTTCGGGGTCGGCGCCTGGTCCAGCCACGGCAGGTGCCGCTCGATCAGCTCCAGGCCGCGCAGCTCGTTGCCGGTCACGCCGCAGAACTCGACGTGCCTGGCGACCCGGCCCAGCTCCGCCTTGTTGTCGTCCAGCGCCCGGTAGGCGCGCCGGTGCGCGTCGCGCGCCTCGTCGAGGCGGCCCGTACGCAGGTACGGGAACAGCAGCGTGGTCAGGATGCCGTGCGGCTGCTCGGAGCAGGTCAGCCGCCCGCTCAGCGCGTCCTGGGCCAGCACGATCGCGTCCTCGTCACGGCCGCGCCAGGCCAGGTGGTGCGCCTTCGACGACGGGTCGCAGCCCGCGCAGTCCGACAGCGCGTCACGCGGCGCGCTGTCCCACAGCCGGTACCAGTGGTCGGCCTGCTCCTCGTCGCCCAGGTGCGCGGCGACGTCGTGGCGGTACGCGTACACGGCCTGCAGGCTGTGCCCGCCGGCCTGGTAGCGGCGCTGCATGTCGTCCAGCACCGCCATCGTGCGGGCCAGCGCCAGCTGCGGGAACAGCGTCATCGACGACACCACGTGCTTGAAGTGCCACAGCAGCAGGTGCTCGTCGTGGTGGCTGCGCCGCCCCGGGTCGGCGTCGTAGTCGGTCAGGCAGCGCGCGAAGGTCATCATCGCCTTCATCGGCTCGCCGCTCTGGTGGTAGCCGCTGGTCGCCGCCGCGTGCGCCGCGTACAGCAGGTCGGGGTCGCCCAGTGCCTCGGCCTTGGCCAGCACCTGCTCCACGATCGCGACCCGGGCCGGCCCGTCGGGGGTGTCCCAGGAGCGGTGGATCAGGTCGTGGACCTCGTCATACGTCGTCATGAGTGCTCCCGGGGGCGGCGTTCGGCAGGGCCAGGTCGATCAGGTCGAGGAACGAGCGGTTCAGCAGCGCCATGTCCGCGGGGCGCAGCGGGTGGTGGCCGTAGAGCAGCGCCTGCCCGTACAGCGAGGAGACCGTGACGGCGACCAGCTCCGGGGTCGGCAGCGTGCTCATCCGGCGTACCAGCGGGTTGCGGTGGTTGAGCACCAGCTGCGGGCGCACCCGCGCCTCAGCCTGCTCGAACGTGGACAGGACCCCCGCCCACAGGTCGTCGGCGACCTGCGCGGTCTCGCGCAGCCGCCGCTGGAACGTGGCGTGCCGGTCGGTCAGGTACAGCGCCGGCATGCTCGGCGGGTCGAACGCGCGGACCACCACCTCGCAGCCCAGCGGGTCCATGGCCCGCTGCGCGGCGGCCACGAACGGGCGCAGGCCCAGGTCGGCGGCCGGGTCGAGGGTGTCGAAGCGGGTGGACAGGTCGCTCGGGTCGAGCCGGTCCACCATGATCGTGCTGTCGAGCAGCGGCAGGCGCTCGATCAGCTCCGCGTCGAAGACGTGGCCGCCGTTGACCACGGCCAGCCCCTGCGCCGCGGCGACGGCTGCGAGCTGCCGGAACTCGTCGTTGTTCGCGCTGTAGCGAACGGTGCCGTGCCGGCGGCGGAACTCCTCCAGCGGCATCCGCCCCATGTTGGTCTCCATCGGCCACCACTGGTCGACGACACGCAGCATCTCCTCGTCGTGCATCGCCAACGCCTTGACGCCGAGGTGGTGCACCGCCAGGAAGCGGTGCATCCGGTCGGCGTCCTGCCGGGCCAGGTTGACCAGCCAGCCGCGCAGCTGCGCGCCCAGCTGCTCGCGCACCGACTCCAGCAGGCCGTCGGAGTACAGGGCCTCGCGGCTCGCGGTGGGACGCAGCTCGGACGCGTCGACGATGCAGCGGGCGAAGAACGCCCACTCGGGCAGCAGGTCCTCGGCGCCCTCGGCCAGCAGCATGCGCTTGAGGTAGACGCGGTGGCCCGACTTCGCCGCCGGGTTCGCGGGCGTGGGCAGCACCAGGGCGACGCCGGTCAGGCCCGCCTCGGGCACGTTCAGCTCGATCGTGTCGAACGGGGTGAAGCCGAACGTCTGCTCGGCCGTCCGCATCAGCTCGGCGCGCCCCGCCTGCCAGGGCAGCGTCTCAGCGATGATCAGGTCACCGTCCACGCGTACCGGGTAGGGCAGCATCTCGCCGAACAGCGCGGCGAGGTCGCGCACCCGCTCGGCGTCGAGCCAGTCGGCGGCGTCGCGGCGCGGGACCAGGGTGACGGTCGTGCCGACCTCCTGCCGGTCCGGGCCGGGCCTGGTCTCGTAGCGGCCGTCGGCGAAGCCGGTCCAGTACACCGTGGGGTGGCCCTCGTGGCGGGTCTGCACCCGGATCTCGTCGGCGACCAGGAAGCAGGACAGCAGGCCGATGCCGAACTGGCCGAGGAACTCGTGCCGGGAGAAGCCCAGCTCGTCGCGCTTGCCGCTGCGGCCGATGGTGGCCAGCAGCTCGTGCACCTGCTGCTCGGTCAGGCCCAGGCCGGTGTCGTGGACGCGCAGGGTGCCGTCGCCGGTGGTCTTCGGCGACTCCAGCCAGACCGAGGCGGGGGCGGTCGGGGCGAGCGCGCGGCGGGCGGTGATCGCGTCCACGGCGTTCTGCATCAGCTCGCGCACGTACACCCGCGGGCTGCTGTAGAGGTGGTGGCTGAGCAGGTCGACGATGCCGCGCAGGTCGACCTGGAAGGACTGGTTCACCCGGCAGAGGCTACCGGCGCGGGTCCACCTGCGGGAACCGGCCGTCCGTGGTCTGCCCGCGCCCGGGAACACGAGCCACCGGTCGCGTATTGGTCCTGTCTGCCGTGCCCACCGGCAGGGATCATCGAGTTCATGACCGTCTCCCCCGGCCCCGTGTCCACCCGTCCGGCGCGGTTCCCCGCGGCGTCGATGTCGGACCTGGTGGACCGGCCCGTCCGGTACGACCTGGCCGAGAGCACCTGCCCGCCGCTGCGGCTGGGCGAGTTGCTCGACGGCGACACCGCCGCCCGGCTCGCCACCCTCGACATCGGCTACGGCACGAGCCAGGGCGATGCCGAACTGCGTGCCCTCATCGCCTCGGGTGCGGGCGTGGCGCCGGGCGAGGTGCTCGTCACCGCAGGCGGCAGCACGGGGATGTTCCTGCTGGCGTTCACGCTCTGCCGGCCGGAGGACCACGCGGTCGTCGTGACGCCGTGCTTCCCGCCCGCGCGGGCCGCCCTGGACGCGATCGGCTGCCGGGTGACGCCGGTCGCGCTGAGCTTCGACGCCGGATACCGCCTCGACGTGGACGCGGTCGCGGCCGCGCTCACGCCGGACACCCGGCTGGTGTCCCTGGCCTCGCCGCAGAACCCGTCCGGCGTGCGCTTCACCGAGCCGGAACTGCGCGATCTGCTCGATCGGATGGAGGCGCTGGCCCCGCAGGCGGTGCTGCTGGTCGACGAGACCTACCGGCAGGCCGGCTACGGCGCGGCGGCGGTGCCCCGCTCGGCCGCGCGCCTGGCGCCGAGGGTGGTGACCTGTTCCTCGGTGTCCAAGGCCCACGGAGCGCCCGGCATCCGGGTCGGCTGGCTGACCGCCACCGATCCTGCGCTGTACGAGTCGTTGCGGTCAGCGAAGTTCCACACCCTGATCACCGGTTCCGGAGTGGACGAGCTGCTGGCCGTCGAGGTGCTGCGCCGGGAGGAGCAGATCCTCGGCGACCGCAGGCAGGCGCTGGCCGCCGCGCTGGACACCCTCGACCGGTGGGCGACCGGCCACGCGGACGCGGTGGAGTTCGTGCGCCCGGACGGCGGCGCGCTGTGCTGCCTGCGGCTGCGCCCTGACCGCTTCGACGACCACGCGGTACGGCGCTTCTACGACGCGCTCGCCGAGCGGGAGACGAGGGTCGGGCTCGGCGGTTGGTTCGGCGAGCCGGACCGGGTGTTCCGGCTCGGCTTCGGCCACCTGCCCGCCGCGGACTTCCGGACCGCCCTGGACCGGGTGGCCGAGGCGCTGTCCGCCGCCTGAGCGCACACCGATGTCGCGGGGGTGTGCCCGCGCGCCGTCAGCGCTTGGACGCCCGCATGAGGCCGCGCAGGTAGGCGGCCTGCGCGACGTGCGCGACGTCGTCGTTGGCGACACTGACCAGCCGCGCGCCCATCGTCACCGGCGGGTCCCAGCGCTCGTCGACGATCCGGTCGAGGTCCTTGGGCTTGAGCCCGGCCAGCAGGTCCCGGGTGCGGGCGGCGACCGCGTCGAAGTACTCGATCAGCAGCTCCGGGCTGTCCGGGCGGACGGCCGCGACCTGCTTGGCGGTGTGCCCGTAGCCGGTGTCGCCGGGATTGGCGCGCAACCCGAACCGCTGCGCCCACGGGCCCGTGGCCCAGAGCTGGTCCTCGCCGAGCAGGTCGGCGATGTGGTCGTCCTGGATGCGGGTGAGGTGCCAGACGAGCCAGCCGATGGTGTTGGTGCCCGGCGCCGGGGCCCAGTGCAGCTGTTCGGCGGTCAGGCCGTCGACCGCCTCGTGGACCATCTCGGGGATCCGGTCGTACAGCTCGACGAGCAGGCCGTCCACATTCACCCGAGTCAGCCCTTCCCGACGCCCGCGGCCGCCGATCGGACACCCGCCGTGTGGATTGTCCGTGAAGTCCGGTCCGCCACCTTCGCACAGTATCGCGAAGGTGGCGGACGCAGACCGTGAAGCGCGAAGGTCCTACCGGCCCGCCGCCACCGGCACCCGGCGGGCGTCGCCCGGCTCGCGCTGCGCGCCGACCACCGGGCCGAGCGCGCCGACGATGTCCTCGACCCGCGCCTTGGCGTCGCCGAACAGCATCCGGGTGTTGTCCCGGTAGAACAGCGGGTTCTGCACCCCGGCGTAGCCCGCGGCCATGGACCGCTTGAAGACGATCACGTGCTCGGCCTCCCACACCCGCAGCACCGGCATGCCGGCGATCGGGCTGCCGGGATCGGCGGCCGCCGGGTTGACGGTGTCGTTGGCGCCGATCACCAGGACCACGGAGGTGCCCGCGAAGTCGTCGTTGATCTCGTCCATCTCCAGCACGATGTCGTACGGCACGTCCGCCTCGGCCAGCAGCACGTTCATGTGCCCCGGCAGCCGCCCGGCCACCGGGTGGATGCCGAACCTGACCTGCACGCCCCGCGCCCGCAGCCGCCGGGTCAGCTCGGCCACCGGCGCCTGGGCCTGCGCCACGGCCATGCCGTAACCCGGCGTGATGATCACCGAGGTGGCGTCGCGCAGCAGGGCGGCGACGTCGGCGGCCGAGGTCTCCCGGTGCTCGCCGAGGTCGACGGCCTCCCCGGCGGCCTGCTCCGTGCCGAACCCGCCCGCGATCACCGACACGAACGAGCGGTTCATCGCCTGGCACATGATGTACGACAGGTACGCGCCCGACGAGCCGACCAGCGCGCCGGTCACGATCAGCAGGTCGTTGTCCAGCAGGAAGCCCGACGCCGCGGCCGCCCAGCCGGAGTAGCTGTTCAGCATCGACACCACCACCGGCATGTCGCCGCCGCCGATGGAGGCGACCAGGTGCCAGCCGAGCGCGAGCGCGATCACGGTGACCGCGATCAGCAGCCCCAGCTGAGGCTGGACGACGAACCACACGGTCAGCGCGACGAACGCGACCAGCGCGCCGAGGTTCAGCACGTGCCGGCCGGGCAGCATGAGCGGCCGGGACGCGATGCGCGCGGACAGCTTCAGGTACGCCACGATCGAGCCGGTGAAGGTGACCGCGCCGATGAAGACGCCGACGAACACCTCCGCGTGGTGGATGTGCAGCAGGGTGCCGGTGAGCCCGGCCGGGGCGGCGTGCGCGACCTCCAGGTAGCCGTTCCAGCCGACGAGCACGGCGGCCAGCCCGACGAGGCTGTGCAGCACGGCGATCAGCTCCGGCATCCCGGTCATCTGCACGACCCGGGCCCGCCACAGCCCGATCCCGCCACCGATCAGCATGGCGAGCACCAGCAGCGCGGCGGCCGCGGCGGTCATGTCGCGGGTGGCGAGCGCGATGGTCGCGCCGAGCGCGACGGTCATGCCGGCGATGCCGTACACGACACCGGCGCGGGCCGTCTCGTGCTTGGACAGCCCGGCCAGGCTGAGGACGAACAGCAGCGCCGCGACGATGTACGCGGCCTGCACGGCGGTCATGGCGGTCATGGGATCAGCCCTTCGAGAACATGCCGAGCATGCGCCGGGTGACGGCGAACCCGCCGATGATGTTGACGGTGGCCAGCAGGATCGCCGCGGCGGCGAGCACGGTCACGGCGAGGCTGCCGCCCTGCCCGAGCTGCAGCAGCGCGCCGACCACGATGATCCCGGAGATCGCGTTGGTGACCGACATCAGCGGCGTGTGCAACGCGTGGTGCACCTTGCCGACGACGTAGTAGCCGATGACGACGGCCAGCGCGAACACGGTGAAGTTGCCGACGAACTCCTTCGGCGCGAACGCGGTCAGCCCGAACAGCACCGCCGCGCCCAGGCCGACGTACGCGAAGGTCCGCCCTGGCGACGCCGGCTTCTTCACCGGAGCGGCCACGGGCGCGGGTGCGGCGGCCTGCGGCGCGGCCGACACCTGCACCGGCGGCGGGGGCCAGGTCACCGCGCCGTCGCGGGCCACCGTCATGGACCGCTGCACGACGTCGTCGAAGTCGAGCACCAGCCGGCCGTCCCGGCCCGGGGTGAGCAGCTTCATCAGGTTGAGCAGGTTCGTCGCGTACAGCTGCGAGGCCTGGGCCGGCAGCCGCGCGGGCAGGTCGGTGTACCCGATGATGGACACCCCGTTGCCGGTGACGACCAGCTCGCCGGGGACCGTGCCCTCGACGTTGCCGCCCTGCGCCGCGCCCATGTCGACGATGACGCTGCCGGGGCGCATGCTCGCCACGTGCTCGGCGGTCAGCAGCCGCGGCGCCGGGCGGCCCGGGATCAGCGCCGTCGTGATGATGATGTCGACCTCGGCGGCCTGCTCGGCGTAGAGCTCCGCGGCGCGGCGGTCGTAGTCGGCCGAGGTCTGCTTGGCGTACCCGTCGCCGCCGCCCTGCTGCTCGACGGCCACGGCCAGGAACTCGCCGCCCATCGAGCGCACCTGCTCGGCGACCTCCGGCCGGGGGTCGGTGGCCCGCACGATCGCGCCGAGGCTCTTCGCCGCGCCGATCGCGGCCAGCCCGGCCACCCCGGCTCCGGCGACGAGCACCTTCGCCGGCGGGACCTTGCCCGCGGCGGTGACCTGCCCGGCGAAGAACCGGCCGAAGGTGTGCGCGGCCTCGACCACCGCGCGGTAGCCGGCGATGTTCGCCATCGAGCTGAGCACGTCCATGGACTGGGCGCGGGAGATGCGCGGCACCGCGTCCATCGCCAGCACGCTGACCTCCCGGCGGGCCAGCGCGTCGACCAGCTCCGGGTTGACGGCCGGTCCGATCAGGCTGATCAGCGTCGTGCCCGCGCGCAGCGCGTCGACCTCGGCCGGCGACGGCGGATTGACCTTGAGCAGGACGTCGGCCTGCCAGCAGTCGTCGCGGCTGCAGATCTTCGCGCCCGCGGCCTCGTATGCGTCGTCGGAGAAGCTCGAACGCAGGCCCGCGCCGGACTCGACCTCGACCTCGTAACCGAGCTCCACCAGTTGCCGCACCACCGCCGGCGTCACCGCCACCCGGGTCTCCCCCGCGGCCGACTCGGCGGCGACACCGAGCCGCTGCGTCGTGGCCGGACCTTCTCTGGTACCCGTGAGCCCGTCCGGCTCCCCCAGGTCATGCTGCTGCCCCACCACGACTCCCGTCGACATTGACTAGATCAATCGAGATGACAGTCATGGTGTGGCCACGACACAGCGGACGTCAATGAACGCACCCAGTAATCGAAACCACACTTGCGCGGTCACCCCACACGGCGAGCACCGATGCCCGCCCCGAGTTACCAACTCCACACGGCGGTCGCGGTGACCGCTCGGCGAACGCCGAACCGACCCGGGCATACCGTTCGGCGAACGCCGAACCGACCCGGGCATACCGTTCGGCGAACGCCGAACCGACCCGGGCATACCGTCGTGCCATGACGATCAAGACTGCTCCGCGCACCGGCGACCGGCTGCTGCCGCTCGCCGCGGCACTGGTGACCGTGCTGCTGTGGGCCTCGGCGTTCGTGGCGATCCGCTATGTCGGACGGGAGCTGTCCGCCGGCGCGCTGTCCCTGGGCCGGCTGGTCGTGGCCGCGGTGGTGCTGGGCCTGATGATGCTGGTCGACGACCGCCGTGCCGCCGTGCGCACCCCGTGGCCGGGCCGCCGGCACTGGCCGCGGCTGCTGACCGTCGGCGTGCTCTGGTTCGGGCTCTACAACATCGCGCTCAACCAGGCCGAGCGGCTGGTCGACGCGGGCACCGCCGCGATGCTGGTCAACGTCGGGCCGCTGCTGATCGCGATCCTGGCCGGCCTGCTGCTCGGCGAGGGCTTCCCGCGGTCGCTGATCACCGGCAGCCTCGTCGCGTTCGCCGGGGTCGTCCTGATCGGCACCGCCACGTCCACCACCGCGGGCGTCGACCTGTGGGGCGTGGTGCTGTGCCTGGTCGCCGCGGTGTCGTACGCGGTCGGCGTGGTCGCGCAGAAGCCGCTGCTCGCCGACCTGTCGGGGCTGCGGGTGACCTGGCTGGCGTGCGTGATCGGGGCGGTGTGCTGCCTGCCGTACGCCCCGGCGCTGGTCCGTGAACTCGGCGCGGCCCAGCCGTCGACGGTGGGCTGGCTGGTGTACCTCGGCGTGTTCCCGACCGCGCTGGGCTTCACGACCTGGGCGTACGCGCTCGCCCGCACCACCGCCGGCAAGCTCGGCGCGACGACGTACCTGGTCCCGGCGGTCGCCATCGTGCTGGCGTGGGCGCTGCTGGGCGAGGCGCCGCCGGTGCTCGCGCTCGCGGGCGGCGCGCTGTGCCTGGTCGGCGTCGCCGTCTCCCGGCGCACCGGCCGGGCGCGGTGACCCGGCTCGGCCACGGCTGCCGGCCGGGCCCCGTGCTTGCCGCCCGCGGCCCGGCCGGTTCAGCGCTCACGCATGGTCCGCGCAGCAGGGCGTCGGGTTCGGCACCTCGAACGGCGCGATCCGCCCGCCGGGCACCGGGGTGCTGCCGCAGCTCGGGTGCGACCGGCGGCAGCGCGGCCAGGAGTTCGGCCGCGACGGCTCCGCGGGGCACTGCCAGGCTGGCCGCGACGTGCGGCACCGGGCGGTGCGTCAGATGCGTGCAGGCCACCGCCCCGGCCGGGCGGCCGAGCTGCTGTACGAGGTCGTACAGCCAGTGCTCGGCCGCCCGCTCCGACTCGTGCCCGAGATCGAGTCCGAGGTGGATCATCAGCTCGGCAGCACCCAGCTCGGGTTGCCGTAGAACCACAGGTCCAGCCACGGGTCGGCGGCGCCGATCACGTCCGTGGCCGGCCCGGACGGGTCGACGCCCGCGCCCATCAGGCCCGGCGCGCTGCGGTTGCCGTCCGTGCCGCGGACCCGCAGGCAACACGGCTCGTCGACGCGGCCGAGCGCGTACGTGAACGACACCCGGCCGGTCCCCTTGCCGACCTCGAAGGACTTCACGACCTTCGCGGTCGGGGCGGTGAACGTGGCGCGGTCGGCGACCGGGCCGGTCACCAGGCCGGCGATCACGTCGACCCGGGCCAGCACCGGCACGAACTGCGACCAGTTCGGCGTGCCGGCCAGGTCGATGTCGATGGTCAGCTCCACGCTCGTGCCGCGCTTGACCCGCAGCACCCCGCCGAGCGGCGTGCCGGAGTCGCGCCGCCGGTCCCCGGCCACCCGCGCCCGCACGTCCAGGCCGCCGTGGTCGACCCAGACCCGCCCGGCGCGCAGGCCGTCCATGACCGCCCGGTAGCTGACCGAGCCCGCCCCCACGTGGGTCCGGCTGTACTGGCCGGCCAGTAGTCGCCCGCCTCGGTGAGCAGCGGCCCGTAGACCGGGTCGGGGTAGCGGCCGTCGGTGTTGAAGTCGCCGCCCGGGCCGCGCTGCGCGGTGTCCAGGTAGTTGACGTGCGAGTCGGAGTTCGCGCTGATCCACCAGGGCTTGCCCTCGGCGAGCAGGCTGTCCCACAGGCCGCCCACGGTGGCGGTCATCCAGTCGAACCCGCCCCAGGTGCGGTAGCTCTCCAGCGGGTAGCCGGGGAACGACGCGGCGGACGGGTTGTTGTCGTAGTAGCCGCGGGCCCGGCCCGGGGTCGCCCGGGGCAGGCCGGCGGCCTGGTGACCCGGGGCGCCCTCCATGCCGATCGCGACGCTGGGGTCGGCGTCGCGCCACCCGCGACCGGAAACCACCGCGACGCGGGCATACGGATGACCGCATGATCGGTGGCAGGGTTCCGGGAGGCGGGCCCGTCGGCAGCCGCCTCCCGGAACGCCGGATCTGGTCAGAGCGACTTGATCGCGGGGATGACCTGCTCGCCGTACGCGCGCAGGGTCTCCTCCTTCGCGTCGTGCTGCAGGTAGACCGCGAACTGGTCCACGCCCAGCTCCTTGAGCCGGGTCAGCTTCTCGACGTGCGCCTCGACGGGGCCGAGCACGCAGAACCGGTCCACGATCTCGTCGGGCACGAAGTCGGCGTGGCTGTTGCCGGCCCGCCCGTGCTCGGCGTAGTCGTATCCCTTGCGGCCCTTGATGTAGTCGGTGAGCGCCTGCGGCACCGCGCCGGTGTCGCCGTAGCGGGCCACGATGTCGGCGATGTGGTTGCCGACCATGCCGCCGAACCAGCGCGTCTGCGCCCGCTGGTAGGGCAGGTCGTCGCCGACGTAGGCCGGCGCCGCCACACAGAACCTCACGGCCATCGGGTCCCGCCCGGCGCGCTCGGCCGCGTCCCGCACCGCCTTGATCATCCAGGCGGCGATGTCGAGGTCGGCCAGCTGCAGGATGAAGCCGTCGGCGACCTCGCCGGTCAGCTTCAGCGCCTTCGGCCCGTACGCCGCGACCCACACCTCCAGCTGCGAGTCCGTGACCCACGGGAAGCGCAGCGGTGACCCGCGGTGCGCGATCTCCCGGCCGTTGCCGAGTTCGCGGATCACGTGCACCGACTCGCGCAGCTCGGCCAGGTTCATCGGCGGCAGGCCGAGGGTGCGGCGGGCGGAGTCGCCGCGGCCGATGCCGCAGACGGTGCGGTTGCCGTACATCTCGTTGAGGGTGGCGAAGGTGCTGGCGGTGACGGTGACGTCGCGGGTGCCGGGGTTGGTGACCATCGGCCCGACGATGACCTTCTCGGTGGCGGCGAGGATGGCGCTGTAGATGACGTACGGCTCCTGCCACAGCAGGTGTGAGTCGAACGACCACACGTGGCTGAACCCGGCCGCCTCGGCACGCTGCGACAGCTCCACGACCCGCCGCGCGGGCGGGTCCAGCTGGAACACGACCCCGATGTCCATGGTGCCCTCCTAGACCAGGTAGCTCGACAGGCCGCGCGGCAGGTAGCGGCCGTGGCCCTTGCGGCCGTGGTACTGCCCGCCGGACACCAGCACGCTGCCCCGGGAGATCACCGTGTCGACCTTGCCGGCGATCTCGTAGCCCTCGTAGGCGGAGTGGTCCATGTTCATGTGGTGCGTGTCCACGCTGATCCGGGTGCGGCCGTTCGGGTCGTAGACGACGATGTCGGCGTCGGAACCCGGCGCGATCGCGCCCTTGCGCGGGTACAGGCCGAACATGCGCGCCGGGGTCGCCGCGATCGTCTCCACCCAGCGCTCCAGCGACAGCTTGCCGTCGACGACGCCCTGGTAGAGCAGGTCGACGCGGTGCTCGACGCCGCCGATGCCGTTGGGGATCTTCGAGAAGTCGCCGAGGCCGAGTTCCTTCTGGTCCTTGAAGCAGAACGGGCAGTGATCCGTCGACACGATCGCGAGATCGTTGCTGCGCAGCCCGCGCCACAGATCCCGCTGGTGGCTCTCGTGCCTGGAGCGCAGCGGCGTCGAACAGACCCACTTAGCCCCCTCGAACCCCGGCGCGCCGAGCTGGTCCTCCAGGGTGAGGTAGAGGTATTGGGGGCAGGTCTCGGCGAAGACGTTGCGGCCGGTGTCGCGGGCTGCGGCGACGGCTTCGAGGGCCTGTGACGCCGACAGGTGCACGATGTAAAGGGGGGTGTCGCCGGCGACCTGGGCCAGGGAGATCGCGCGCCGGGTCGCTTCGGCTTCCAGTTCGGCAGGTCTGGTGAGGCCGTGGTTGACGGGGCCGGTTTCGCCTCGGGAGAGGGCTTGGCCGATGAGGACGTCGATGGCGATGCCGTTCTCGGCGTGCATCATGATCATGGAGCCGTTGTCGCGGGCTTTCTGCATGGCGCGCAGGATCTGGCCGTCGTCGCTGTAGAACACGCCGGGGTACGCCATGAACAGCTTGAAGCTGCTGATGCCCTCGGCGTCGACGAGGGAGTCCATGGCTTTCAGGGACTCGTCGTCGACCCCACCGATGATCATGTGGAAGCCGTAGTCGATGTGGCAGTTGCCGTCGGCCTTGGCGTGCCAGGCGGCGAGGCCCTCGTGCACGTTCTCGCCGGAACGCTGCACCGCGAAGTCGATGATCGTGGTGGTGCCGCCGAACGCCGCGGCCCGAGTGCCCGACTCGAACGTGTCGGACGCGAACGTGCCGCCGAACGGCAGCTCCATGTGGGTGTGCGCGTCCACGCCGCCCGGGATGACGTACTTGCCGGTCGCGTCGATGACCTCGACATCGGCGCCGACCGGCGCGAGACCGGGGGCGAACAGGGCGGCGATCGTCTCGCCGTCGACGAGCACGTCGGCGGCGTGGCGGCCGGTGGGCGTGACGACGGTGCCGCCGGTGATCAGGATGGCCATGGGGGTCTCCGCTCTCAGGCCTGGGTCAGCGGGCCGTAGGCGTCGGGCCGGCGGTCGCGGTAGAACGCCCACCGATCGCGCACCTCGGCCAGCAGACCGAGATCCAGATCCCGCACCACCAGCTCCGGCTGGTGCGCATCGGCGGGCTCGCCGACGAACTTGCCCTCGGGGTCGACGAAGTAGGAGGTGCCGTAGAAGTCGTCGTCGCCCAGGTCCTCGATCCCGACCCGGTTGATCGCCCCGATGAAGTACTCGTTCGCCACCGCGGACGCGGGCTGCTCCAGCTTCCAGAGGTACGAGGAGAGGCCGCGGCTAGTCGCGGACGGGTTGAACACGATCTGCGCGCCGTTGAGGCCGAGTGCCCGCCAGCCCTCGGGGAAGTGCCGGTCGTAGCAGATGTACACCCCGACCCTGCCCACCGCCGTGTCGAACACCGGGTAACCCAGGTTGCCAGGCCGGAAGTAG
>NZ_JAAOTI010000026.1:0-136983 GCF_011297315.1 Catellatospora chokoriensis | reverse complement strand
GGTCTGCAGGCCGACGCAGTCGATGGGCACGCCGCGGGACTTGAAGTCCTGGATCATGCGGTACACACCCTGGGTCTTGCCGTAGCTCCAGTTCTCGATGTTGTAGTCGTTGTAGCAGAGCTTGACCCCGGGGTCGGCCGCGCGGGCGGTGCGGAAAGCGACCTCGATCCAGTCGTTGCCGGTGCCCTGCAGGTTCGACGAGCGGCGGCTGCCGTCCTCGTTGAAGGCCTCGTTGACCACGTCCCAGGCGGCGAGCTTGCCCTTGTAGTGGCCCATGACGCCGTTGATGTGGTCGATCATCGCCTGGCGCAGGTTGCTGCCGGACAGGCTCTGCATCCAGCCCGGCTGCTGGGCGTGCCACGCCAGGGTGTGCCCGCGGACCTTGAGACCGCGCTGGGTCGCCCAGTCGTAGATCTGGTCACCCGCACTGAAGTTGAACTGACCCCGGTTCGGCTGAGTCGCGTCGGGCTTCATCTCGTTCTCGGCCGTGATCATGTTGAACTCACGGGCCGAAATCGTGGTGTACGTCGAGTCGCCGAGCCGGCCGCGCGCGAGCGCCGTGCCGAAGTACCGGCCCGACTGCGCGGCTGCCGCACCCAGCGTGCTCTCCGCCGCTTGCGCCGACGGCATCATCACCGTGGCCGCGGCCACTGCGGCGACGGTGACGCCGCCTGCGAGCAGCACTCTGACGATGGGCGATCTCGTCCACCGGGTTCCGCCACGATGGACGGAAGGACTTGTGGCCACCTTGGCCTCCTCTTTCTGGAGAGCGCCCGAGCCGTCTTGGCGAAACGACCGGACGTCTGATCGAGAGATTTAACAATGCGGATGCTGCCACCCAGACCTTGTTTCAGGCAATGACTTTCAGAAAACTTCCGGAAATAAATCTTGTGCCGGAGCGGCTGATTGATGCAGGTAAACCGGACTCAAACGACGGTTGCGGTGTTCGCCGATACGACAGTCACCCGGCGCGGCATGCGCGGAATTTTCGCGACTCCGTGACACCGCGCCTCATAACAGTTTTCGCGAGCGCCGTTGGCGGACCTTCGGCTGCATCCGACGCGCCGTCCTCGACGGGATCAGCAGCGGGCCAGCCGGCGGGCGTGGCGCAGGTAGCGGCGGTAGAAGTCGACGGCCGGCGTGGACGGGCAGGTGGCCAGCCACGGCTTCTCGGCGCCGACGAAGTGCAGCACCACCGGCGACGACGGCACCGTGGTCGCGGCGAGGACCGGGTGGATCCAGTCGCCGAGTTCGGCGAACCGGTCGACCTCGAAGGTGTTGAACTCCGGCGCCAGCGGCTGGACCGAGTCGTGGCGCAGGCCCCAGAGGTTGAGCGCGTCCTGATCGTTGTAGTGGATGTGGCGCCCGTCGTCGCGCATGATCCGGGCCACGTCGGTGTGCAGCCGGCCCAGCACCCCGGGGTGGCACCACATCGCGCCGGCGTTGAAGTACGGGCGGCCCCGGAACGCGGGCCAGCGGTCGGCCACCCCGGGCAGCGCCGGCCCGCTACCCACGGTGTGGTTGAACAGGTCGCGCACCAACCCGATGCGGCCAGGGGCAAGCGGGCCGAGGGGGCTGGTGAGGTCGCCCAGCACCAGCACGTCGCTGTCCAGATACACCAGGTGGGGGCGGTCGACGAAGCCGGCGTCGAAGTGGAACCGGAGGTAGGTGGCCGTCGAGATGTACGAGTCGTCGACGACCCGCCAGCCCGGCCTGACCCACCGCAGGTCGAATGACCGGAAGCCGAGGAAGCGCACGGTCGCCGCCATCATGGCCGCGTCGGCGCGGGACAGGCCGGGGGTGAGCACCCTGATGGCCGTCGACGCCCGGTCGGGGGTCGCGTCGGCCAGCGAGATCAGGGTCACCAACGAAGGTAGGAGGTACGCCGTATCGATGCACAATCCGACGGCGAACACGGGCTCAGACCCGCGATGCTGCCCGGCGCGGCCGGAACTCGCGGTCGTCGGTGTAGACGAAGGTGCACACGGCCGACGCCGGCCGCCCCTGGCGCAGCGCCTCCCAGGTGATGCCCGCGTCGAAGGCCAGATCGACCAGTGCGCCACCCCACCGGCGTACCGGCTGGGGGCCGGTGCGCAGCAACGCGACCAGCACCGGCACCGCCCCGGCGAGCAGGGCCCACGGCGGGAGGCCGACGCGGACACCCACCACCGCGAACACCATGCTCATCAGGCTGATCGCGACCGGGTTGGCCCGCCAGGTCCGGCGATGGCGGTGCCGCGAGGACAGGAACACATCGGCCCGGCCGTAGGTGAACTGCTTGGCCAGCACCTGGCTCCACCGGCCCACCGCGTCCCGCTGGTGCAGTACGGCGGCCCGGGCGCAGGTCAGCCAGCGGTATCCATGATCGCAGGCGCGCACGCCGAGGTCGACGTCCTCGCCGCCCACCACCGTGAACACCCCCTCGTCGAATCCGCCCAACCGGGTGAACACGTCCCGGCGTACACACAGATTGCTGGTCGTCGCCCAGCCGACCTGGGTGTAGCGGGTGGCCACGTCCGCCGCGTTCTGGTAGAGCCGGCTGAAATCCAGGACCTGCCACAGCGGCGTCCGTTCACCTGACCAGATGGTGGCCCCGGCGACCCCGGCCACGTCGGCCGGCGCACCGGCCAGCGCGTCGAGATGGCCGGCGATCAGCTCGGGCGTGGCCATACAGTCTGAGTCGACGAACAGTAGTAGGTCGTGGCTGGCGGCCTGGACGGCGAGGTTGCGCTTGGCGCCCACCGCCCGCGGGCCGCGCAGGTGACGCACGCCCAGCTGGCTGCACCGCCGCCGCAGCTCCTGGAACTCCGGCTCGGGCGAGTCGTCCACCACGATGATCTCCACCGGGACGTCGACGGCGCGGGCGGCGATCAGCAGCGAGGCCAGCAGTTCACTGACGTGGCGGAGACGTCCCCGGTGGGTGGGCACGCACACGGTCACTGCCACGGCATCCCCGCTGTCGGGTCCTTGGCCCGACTGACCAGGCTCGCCGCCTGACGCAGGTAACTCCGGTAGAGGCGCACCCCGTCGGTGCCCGGGCAGGTCGGCTGCCACGGCTTGTCCGGGCCGACGAAGTGCAGCACCACCGGGGTGCCCGCGCGGGCCCGGCTCTGGGCACCGTCCTCGAACCGGTCCAGCTCGAAGCGGTTGTACGCCGGCGGGGCGGGCACGACGGCCCCCTCGTGCAGGGCCCACAGGTTCAACGCGTCCTGGTCGTTGAAGTGAATGTGCTGCCCGGCGGCGGCCATGATCCGGGTGACCGACCGATTCAGGCGACTCAGCAAGCCGGTCGGGCACCACATCACTCCGGCGTTGAAGTAGGGCAGCCCCCGAAACTCGGGCCACCGGTCCACCACCCCGGGCAGTGCCCCGCCCCGCCCCACCGTTGCCACGAGTTCGTCCTGGACCAGGGCCACCCGGGTCGGCCTCAGGCTGCCCAACGGCGCCGCCACGTCGCCAAGCACCAACAGGTCGGCGTCGAGATAGATCAGATGGTCGTCGCCGACGAAGTCAGCGGTGAATGCGAAGCGCAGGTAGGTGGTGGCCGAGATGTGGTCGCAGCTCACCACCTGCCACCGGTCGGTGGGATGCCAGGCGATGTCGAACGACCCGAACCCCAGCCGCGCCACCACCGTGGCCATCGTCTCGGCCCGGCCCCGGCTCAAGTCGGCCGTCAACACGCGCACACCCACGGACTTGAGGTCACCGGCGGGGTGGCTGTCGGCCAGCGACGTCAACGTGGTCAGGGCCGGCACGAAGTACGCCTCGTCAATGCAGACGCCCACCGTATACATGTCGCATCCCGTCACGTAGAGGCGAACCGTAACACGATCCATCCACGCTTGTCACTGAGCTCGGTCTTGCCCGACCCGACGCGGCCCGAAAGGCGACCCGGTTTCACGTGTCCACATTGTCCGTCGTGACCTCGACAATCTGTGACGCAACGGCAGCGGAATCGATATCCTGCTGCCAGGTGTGACCTCGACAGATCCCCATCCCGCGCCCTGAACCTGCACGTTCGTGCTGCCCAGGTGACGCGAGCTTGGTGAACCCACCCCACCACACGCCGTCACCCGTTGTGCTGGAGGATTCGTCTTGACCGACAACCCGGCCCCGTCCAGGGGCCCCAAGCCGCGCCGCAGCGGCCTACGCGGCCGCGTGCTGGCCGCCGTGTCCGCCGCCGCCGTCATGCTCACCGGGCTCGTCCCGGCGAGCCCGGCCCAGGCCGCCCCCGATCCGTACCCGTTCCCCCTGCCGAACTTCAGCCACCCGGACAGCCCGCACTCGCCGCTGTTCCACGACCGCGGCGACACGCTCATCCCGCTGCTGGTGGTCTACGCGACGTTCAACGACCTGACCACGAACGTCACCGAGAACGACATCCGCGACCGCTACTTCCCGATCTTCCAGTTCGGCACGGTCGCCGACTACTTCATCTCGCACGACCTGGGCATCCTCGTCCCCGCCGTCGAGTCGTTCGGCACCGCGGACAACGGCGTCGTCGTCGTCGACCTCGGTGCGTCCGGCCCCGGCATCGCGCAGGACGCCACCCAGCGCCGCCGCCGCATGATGGACCTCGCCGACCCGTTCGTCGACTTCGCCCGTTACGACACCGACAAGGACGGGTCGGTCGAGGACACCGAACTCGCCGTGGCCACGATCTTCACCTCGGGGCCGGCCAACGAGAACTGCGGGCAGACCCTGGGGGTCGCCGCCGGTGCCAAGCTCGACGGCAAGACCATCGCGTTCCGCACCGCCGACAGCGCCACCGGCACCAACGAGATCACGATCGCGCACGAGCTCATGCACCAGCTCTACGACCTGTACGACCACTACGGCTACGGCGTGGGCAGCTGGGACATCGCGGGGCCGACGTGTGACGGGCCGGACCTGTGGTTCGAGCCGAACCTGTTCACGAAGCTGCACCTGGGCGGCCAGAAGCCCGCCGTCATCACCAGGGACGGATATCACACCCCCTCCGACCTGTCCATCGCCACCACCTACCTGATCTACGACTACGAACGCGGCACCGACGACTACTTCCTCGTCGAGACCCGCAACCCCCGGCCGGGCACCTACGACGAGGACGTGCCCGACAGCGGCGTGGTCATCTTCCGCGTCGACGAGCGCAACGTACGCAGCCCGCAGGAAACCGTCCGCGGCGTCGAGCTGATGCGCCCCGACGGCACCCGCTCACCGGGCTGCATCGACGAGGACGTCGACGGCCGCAACGACGAGGACCCGGCGGACAGCATGGACAACGACGGGGACGGCCGCACCGACGAGGACGTGCCCGAGAACCCCGTCACCTGCGACGGCGGCAACGACACCGACGCGTGGGATCCGACCGACAACCGCACCCCGCAGCGGACGATGGACCGGCCGTGGGCCGACGGCACCCCGGCCAAGGTCGCGGTGCGGGCCATCGGCCGCCCGTTCTTCGCCGACACCGCCAACAACGTCTACTACAACCAGGTCTACTTCGACGTACGCGGCCCCGGCATCCTCGTCGACCCCGCCGACGCGCAGGGCAACGCCCCGCGCCCGAGGCTCGTGCTGGGCAGCACCACCGACCTGACCTACACCGTCCGCAACACCGGCGAGACGACCGACACGTTCGACTTCACCGAGCTGGTGTCCTCCACCTGGACGGCGACCACGCAGCGGCTGACCCTGGCCGCCCAGCAGCAGACGACCGTCACCATCCGGGTCACCGTGCCCACCGACGAGCGCGTCGGGCCGCACAGCCTGTTCGCCCGGGGCCGCAGCACCACCGACAGCGACGTCCGCACCGACTACCAGTTCCTGGCCGACGTCGTACGGCGGCCGCTGACGCTGCACTACACCGGAGCCACGGCCGTGGACTACTCGGACGCGGCGGCCCTGTCGGCCGTCGTGCGCGACGGCATCACCAACGACCCGGTGGTGGGCAAGCAGGTCACCTTCACCGTCGCCGGGCAGGAGCTGACTGCCACCAGCGGCGCCGACGGTGTCGCCACCGTCAGCTGGCCCGCCGACCGGGCGCCGGGCTCCTACCCGGTGCAGGTGCGCGCGCCCGAGAGCGGCCCGCACGAGGCGGCCTCGACCGGCGCGACACTGACCGTCGAACCCGAGAGCGTCACCGTCGCGGTGGCCGGCAGCCTCATCCAGCCCGCCGGGACCGGGCAGCTGACCCTCCAGGCGACGCAGGAGGCCGACGGCCGGCCCGGCGATCTCACCAGGCTCGCCGCGCGGGTCACCCTGACCCCGACGCTGACGGGCACGACCAGGACGTACGACACGACGTTCGACGCGACCGGCCGCGCCGCCGTGACCCTCGGCGCCCCGGCCGACCTGTGGCGCGCCCACATCGAGGTCCGCGGCGACTACTTCACCGGCCCGGCCGCCGACGCCGAACTCGTGCTGTTCGACCCCGACGGCAGCGTGCAGGGCACCGGCCGCGGCGACGACCAGAACGGCGACCGCGTACGGCTCACCTCGTCACTGAGCTACCAGGGCAACTCGCCGCGGGGCTCGCTGCGCTTCGACGAGGGTCCGCGCACGTTCACGGCCGGCACGGTGCGGTGGCTGGTCGTCGTCGGCGACCGGGCCGTGTTCGAGGTCACCGGGCAGTTCGGCGGCGTGGCCGCCGTGCTGCGCGGCACCGCCGCCGACGCGGGCAACCCCGGCCGGGACGGTGACGCCTTCTCGGTGCGCATCACGGCTACCGCGGGCGGCTCGCTGCTGTACGAGTCGGGCCAGGTCGAGCTCGACAACGGCAACCTGAACGTCGGGTAGCCCGCAAGGCTGAGGGGCGCCCTCATCCTGAGGGCGCCCCTGTCGCCGTCACCGATCAGGCCGTCGCGCGGGCGGCGGTCTCGATCAGTTTGGTGACCGCGTCCGGCGCCGTGACGAGGGACAGGTGGCCGGCGTCGACCTTCACCACGTGTGCTTTCGCGTGCGTGGCCATCGACAGCTGCGTCGCCGGGGTGATGAGCTTGTCCTGGGTGCCGATGAGGGCCCAGGACGGGATCGACGCCCACGCCGGTGCGCCGGAGTGCTCGCCCAGCGCGACCAGCGAGGTCGGGCTCTGCGATGCGGCGAGCACCGCGATCTGCGACTTCGACAGGCCGCCACCCAGCGCCGCTGCGAACACGTCCGGCAGCAGGTAGGTGTCGTAGACCCCGGCCGGGGCACCCGGGTACGGGAGGAGTTTGAACACCGACGCGGGGTTGGTCCCGGCGGGCGCGAGCACGGAATCGGCGCTGGTGAGCTCGGCCACGCTCTGGTTGGCGTCGGGGATGTAGGCGTCCACATAGACCAGCGCCTTGACGTTGGCATTGCCGGTGGCCGCGTTGGTGATGACCGCGCCGCCGTAGGAATGTCCGACAAGGACGACCGGGCCGGTGATCCCGCCGAGGAACGAGCGCAGGTAGTCGGCGTCGCTGGACAGACCGCGCAGCGGGTTCGGCGCGACGACCACCGGGTAACCGTCGTGCTGCAGCCGGCTCACCTCGCCCGACCAGCTGGACGCGTCGGCCCACGCTCCGTGCACGAGCACGACGGTCGGTTTGGCCGGCGCGGGACGCGAATGGTGGGCATCCACGACGTGGCTCGTCGAGGCCTGCGCGGTGCCGATGCCGACACCGCTCAGGGTGAGGGCGCCGATGGCCACGCCTACGTAGATGAGGCCGCGGCGGAAGGACAGTTTCATGGTGTTTCCTCTCACTGCTGGAAGAAGTCGAGCAGGGCGGCGTTGACCTGATCGGCGTGGGTCCAGGCGACGGCGTGCGGCCCGCCCTCGATGACGAGCAACCTCGTGTCCCCGAGGAAGGCGGGCAGGCGCTGCCCGGTCACCGCCAGGGGAAGGATTCGGTCCTGGTCGCCCTGGATCACGAGCACCGGGACGTCGATCTTGGACAGGTCGGCCCGGAAGTCGGTGAGCCAGGTGGGGATGCAGGCCACCGCGGCGACGGGGGATCCGGCGACGGCCACCTTCAGACTGGCCTGGAAGGCCTCGTCGCTGACCAGCGTCCCGCCGTAGACGTCGAGGTTGTAGAACTTCTCCAGGAACTGCTGGAGCCACACCTCCCGGTCGGCCCGGGCGGCCTGGAGGAACCCGTCGAACAACGACTGCGGCGCGCCCTCGGGGTTGTCATCGGTGCGCAGCAGGAACGGCGGGATGGGCGACAGCAGTACGGCCTTCGCGACCCGGCCTGGGCCGTAGCGACCCAGGTACCGCGTGACGTCGCCGCTCCCCATCGAGTGACCGACGAGGATGGCGTCGCGTACGTCCAGTTCGGTGAGCAACAGGTTCAGATCGCCGGCGAACGTGTCGTAGTCGTATCCGGTCGTGGGCCGGCTTGAATCGCCCCAGCCCCGCCGGTCGTACGTGATGACGCGGTAACCTGCGGCGAGCAGTGCGGGGACCTGCCTCTGCCAGGCCCGCCCGCTGAGCGGGTAGCCGTGGCTGAGCACCACCGGCGTCCCGGTGCCGTGGTCCTCGTAGTAGATTTCGATCCTGTCGGTGCCTTCTGTACCAACGGTGAGATGGGGCATGCGCGCGCTCCTTGGGCTTGCGTTCCAGGCTGGCAACCCTGCCGAAGGTACGGATGTGGCGCAGTCTCGCGAATCACCCGAATCACGTAGTCCTGGTGTTCGTCGACCAGCTCGACGGACAACGCGACATGGGGATGCGAGGCCCGGGGCGGGCCGCCGCAGTTTGGGCGGAAAAGCGAAGTCGGTCCCCCTCTCACACTAGGATTTCATTCGTGCAGACGCCCGACCGCAGGCCCCCGGACGGGCCGTGGTCCCACTGCGAGTTCAAGGTCTTCGGCGGTCTTGGCGGCCGGCGGGACGGCACGGCGGTCGATCTCGGCCCGGTGCGACAGCGGATCATCCTGGCCAAGCTCCTCGCCGCCGGGGGTGACGCGGTCAGCCTCGACGCCATCATCGACGGCGTGTGGGACGGAGAACCGCCGGCCAGCGCCGCCAACCAGGTCCACCGGCACATCGGGCACCTCCGGCGGATATTCGAACCGGACCTGGACATCCGCGAAACCGGTCGGTACCTCCTACCGGCCGGTACGGGCTACCGGCTGGTCCTCGGGACCGAGGACTCCGATCTGGCCATGTACCGCGAGTTGGTCCGCAGGGCCCGCGCGGCACTCGCCGGCGGGGATGTCGTGGCCGGCGTACGGGCGTACCTGACGGCTCTGGAACTCGGCCGCAGCCCCGCGTTCACCGATCTTCCGGCCAGTGCGCTGAGTTCGCCGGATCTCGTCGCCGTCGAACGGGAGCGCGTCGCGGTGGCGCTCGCGGCCGGCGAAGCCGCGATCGCCCACGGCATGGCCGCCGCCGCGTTGACCCCGCTGCTGAGCGTGGCCGCCGCGGCGCCGTTGGACGAGGCGCTGCAGGCGTGCCTGATCCGCGCGTACGTGGCGACCGGTCACCGGGCGGAGGGGGTGCGGGTCTTCGAGCAGACCCGTCAACGCCTCGTCGAGGAACTGGGCGTGGACCCGGGACCGGAACTGCGGGAGTCGTACCGGGAGCTGCTCGCCGGCGGCTGGACCCAGCAGGACGAGCCGCGCCCGCCCGAGGACCCCCGCCCCGCGCAGCTGCCGCCGCCGGTCGCGGGCTTCGTCCGGCGCAGCGACCTGGCCGTCGCACTCGACGACCAACTGTCCGACGCGTTCGGCAACGCGACGATCGTGATCACTGCGCTCGGCGGCATGGGCGGCATCGGAAAGACCGCCCTCGCCGTGCACTGGGCCCACCAGATCGCCGACAGGTTTCCCGACGGCCAGTTGTACCTGAACCTGAGAGGCCTGGATCCGGACGGGCGCATCATGTCACCCGGGGACGCGCTGGCCACACTGCTCGCGTCACTGGGCGAGCCGGCGGTCTCCTCACCGCTGGAGAGCGTCGAGGCGCAGGCGGCCCGTTACCGCAGTCGCCTCTCCGGTCGTCGCGTCCTGATCCTGCTGGACAACGCGCGCGACTCCGATCAGGTCCGCCCGCTGCTGCCCGCCGCCCAGGGCTGTCTGGTCATCGTCACGAGTCGCAACCGGATGATGAGCCTGGTCACCCGCGAAGGGGCCCGTTACCTGCAGGTCGATCGGCTGACCCGGGCCGAGTCCCGGCAACTTCTGATCAACCGGCTGGGTGCCCGTCGCGCCACGGCGGACCCGGACGCGCTGGACGAGGTGATCACGGTCTGTGCCGGGCTGCCGCTCGCACTCGCGATCGTCGCGGCCCGCGTGGCGCTCAATCCCGCGCTGCCGTTGAGTGCGGTCGTCAGCGAGGTCTCGGCGCCGTCCGCCAGACTCGACGCGTTGTCCAGCGTCGATGCGTCCGACGATGTCCGGTCGGTGTTCTCGTGGTCGTACCGTGCCCTCCAACCATCACCGGCACACATGTTTCGCGCCCTGGCCGCCCACCCGGGTCCGATGATCTCGCTGGAGGCGGGGGCCAGCATCGCCGGAACCGGTCGTCGCAGGTCACGCGAACTACTCGCTGAGCTGGTGACCTCGAATCTGCTCACCGAGTCGCAGCCCGGGCGGTACGTTCTGCATGATCTGTTGCGGGCCTACGCGGGTGAGCTTCTCGACGAGGCAAAGGAACGGCCGGAGTGTGAGCAGCGGCTCATCCAGCATTACCTGCACTCTGCCCGCAGCGCGTACGCCAGGCACCGCCGGCCGCCGGTCGGCGTCGTCGGTGAACCGCCGGAGGATGTGACGCCGGAATCGTTCGACAGCGTGCCACAGGCAGCCTCGTGGTACGCCCGGGAGCGGGCCGCCCTGTGGGCGACGATCGAGCTGGCCCTCGCACATGGCCTGCGACGCGACGCGGCGGCCATGATCCTCGCCGCCTCCGCGCCCGGCAGCGACTCCATACCGGCCGGCCGGGCGCAGACCATACTCGCGGTCCTCGACACGGTCGGCGTGCTCGGTGAGCCGCTGATGGAGGCCGAACTCCTGCGCACCGCCGGCGAGGTCTTCGCCCCGCTGCCGCAGGCCGACGAATATCTGCACCGAGCCCTGTCGATCTTCGAAGGCGCCGGAGAACTCGCCGGCCAAGCCGACGTCCTGCGCAACCTCGCCATGCTCTCCTTGCCACGCGGAGACTACGAGGCCGCCAACACCTACGGTGAACGCTCCGTGAGTCTCGCCCGGCAGACGGGGCGTCAGGAGCTGCTCGCCGTTTCGCTGCTGACACTCACGCGCGCGCGCCTGGGCTCCGATCGAGTCGAGGCCGGCACACGGGCCGGAGACGAAGGGCTGGCCATCGTGGTGGCCGAGCACCTCGATCACCTGAAGATCTACTACGCGCAGCTCGTCGCGGAGGCTTCCTGGAAGCTCGGCCGGTACGAGCGAGCGGTCGAGGTGGCCGACTGGGGACTGACGGAGGGCGTCTGCGAGTCGAACGGCCCCCGGTGTGCCGTCGCGGCGATCCTCGCCCGGGCCGCGTTCGATCTAGGCGACCGGGTCCGCGCGGAACGGGGGTGCCTGCAGTTCGAGAACCTGATCGCCGACAACGGCTTCCGGGAACTCATCGAGTTCGCCGGCATCGAGGTGGCCGAGGGATACCGCGACATGGTGGCCTATGTGCGGGCCCGGCTGAGCCTGATGGGCGGTGCGTCGTGAGCGGGTAGGCCATGCACTCAAGGTGCACTGGTCGTGCATTGCGGTGCGGTCGGATGGTCGTCGAGACCCCGAGCCTCACCCGAGGAGCACCATGCACCGCGCCGCAGCCGAGCCCGCCCGAGTCCCTGCCCGCGCGGTGCTGACGCCACGACAAGAACAGATCGCCCTGCTGGTGGCGGCCGGATCCACCAACGTCGAGGTCGCGACGCGTCTGGCCATCAGCGCCCATACCGTCAAACACCACCTACGCGGCGTTTTCGACAGGCTGGGCGTCGCGTCCCGCCGCGAGCTGCGCACGACGCTGGCCTACTGCCACGACGCGACCAGCCGTCTCGCCCACAGCTGCCGCCTGACCAGCCAGGAGCGCGACATCGCGCGCCGGGTCTCCCGCGGCGCGTCCAACCGTGAGGTGGCGGCACAACTGTTCATCAGCCCGAGCACGGTGGACTATCACCTACGCAAGATCTTTCGCAAGCTCGACATCACCTCCCGCCGGGAACTGGCGGGATAAGGCGGGTTCGCCTCACCCGGATTCCGCACCGCCGGCCGCGGGACCGGCGGCGACGCGGCGGCCCGGGACCGAGCGGTCCGCGGCTGTTAGGTGCGCGACGGCGCCCACTCCCCAACCACGCCGCCCAGCCCCGGGGCCTGCACATCTAACTGGCTACAGGATGGGACCGCGGCACAGCATGATGCCGGTTCACAGGATGACCTGGTGCACCCTGCCGTCCACGCCGCGGACGGCCAGCCACGCGCTGCCGTCGGCACCGGCGGCAGCGCCGGGCGCACCCCGGAACGCGTCCGTCGCGAACTCCGCCCGGCGGAACCACCCGCCCCAAGCTCCGCTGACCTGGTTGCGCTGCCAGAGCCGGTTGTCCGAGGCCAGCGCGAAAAGGTAGACGCGGCCCGCGGTGGCCAGCAGGGTGGGGCTGCCGCTGACGGTGCCGCCGAGGTCGGTCCAGGCGGACCACGTGGTGCCGGTGCGGGTGCGTTCCCACACCGTGTCGGTGCGTGAACGCACCGCCACGTGCAGGGCGCCCGCGCTGTCCACGACGGCGCTGGGGCGGCCGTAGATCGGCCGGTTGTCGGGGGCGCCCATGCCGCTCCAGCCGGTGGTGGGGCCGCGGTGCCAGACGAGGCCGTCCGTGCCGCGGCCGACGAGCGTCCACTGGGTGGGGCTGGTCCAGGCCACGGTCGGGGCGTCGGTGACCGTGCCGCCCAGGCTGACCCAGCCGGCCCAGGCGCCGCCGATCTGGCTGCGCTGCCAGACCGCGTCGTCGGTGCCCCGGACGAACACGTCGATGCGACCGCCCGCGGAGCCGTACGCGGCGGGCTGGCCGAGGATCTGCCCCTGGAGCGGGCCGCCGAGGCTCGTCCAGGTGGTGCTCCATGCCGTCCCGTTGCGGATGTTCTGCCACAGCGCGCCGTCGGCGCCGCGGACGAACGCGGTGGCGTGCGTGTCGTCGACCCGCACCAGGGCGGGGCTCGCGCTGGGGCTGCCGCCGAGGTCGTGGCCCGCGGTCGTGTCCGTGCCGGTCAGCCGGAGCATCGCCACGCCGTGGGCGGGCACGGTGACCGTGTAGGAGCCGGTGAACGGCTGGATGCCGGCGGTGGCCGCGTTGCCGTCGACGTCGGCGCGTGCCCACAGGTTGCGTACCTGCACGGTCGGGCCGAGGGCGACACTGGCGAAGTCGACGGTGACGGATTGGGCGGTGCCGCCGCGGTTGAGCAGCGCGACCGCCCGGCGGCCGGAGCCGCTGAGCACCCTGCTCCACACCTGCGTGTCGGCGCCGGTGTCGGCGACCTTGACCGCCTGGCGCACCAGCGGGTCCTGGTCGACCGCGACGATCTCGGGGTTGGCCAGCGCGGTGAGCATCGTCGCGGGCAGGCCGCGCGGGTCCGAACCGATGATCAGCGGTGCGGCCATCATCGCCCACATGCCGAGCTGGGTCTTCGACTCCTCCAGCGTCAGCTCGTATCCGCCACCGGGCAGGGGGCGCATCGGCAGCAGGTAGTCGGGATCGTTGTAGCGGCCCGGCCCGGTGGCGGCCGGGTGGTAGGCGTTGACGTCCATGTTGCGCAGGAGCCAGGAGAACGTCCACTGCGGCGTGGGGTCGATCAGCGCGGCGTCGGTGTAGGTGCGCCATGAGTCGGCGACGGTCGGTCCGTACGTGTAGCTCCACGTCGACAGCTGCTGCGGCGTGTACGGGCCGCCGCCCCAGTCGCTGCTGACCGGGTTGCATATGTTGAGCAGCATCGGCCGCGGCGACTGGCGGACCGCGTCGGCGAGCTGCCGGAAGCTGGTCTCGGGGTCGATCCCGGACGCCCGCCCGCAGAGCCAGTCGGCCTTGAGGGCGTCGAAGCCCCAGCTCGCGAAGAGGTTGACGTCGTCGGTGTAGTGGCCGTTGCTGCCGAGGCCGCACTGGCCGGGCAGGTAGGGGCCGGCGTCGGTGTAGATGCCCGCCTTCAGGCCGCGGGCGTGGATGTAGGCCGCCAGCGCCGCCATGCCGCCGGGGAACTGGGTCGGGTTGGCCACGAGCTGGCCGGCCGCGTTGCGGGGGGTGGGTGCGGCCCAGTTGCCGTCGATCCACACGTACGTGTAGCCGGCGTCGCGCAGGCCGCTGCTGACGAGGAAGTCGGCGACGGACTTGATCTCCGTCTCGGTGGGGTCGCCGCCGAGCCCGAAGTAGGTGTTCCATCCCATGTAGGGGGTGGGAGCGAGACCGCTGCTGAAGTAGTTCGGCGCGCCCTGGTCCTCGGCGGTGCCGGCCGCGGCGGTGACGGCGTTGGTGGTGGTGCCGGTAGTGGCCGGCCCGGCGGCCAGTGCGGCCGTCGGGCCGGTGCCTACCGCGCCCAGGCCTAACGCGGCCAGGGCGACGGCCAGCTGCCGGAGTACAGACATCCTTGCTCCCATCCAGGAACGGATGATCGACACCTGCGCGGGCGGCCCGGTGCGGGTTCGCCGCGGTATGCGCGGCGAACCGGTCGCGATAGGACGCCCGCGTATGTGTCGATCACGTGACTGCGGTGTGTCCCACAGGTTGCCCCCACCCCGACCCGCTGTCAAGAATTCTTACTAATTAATGAGTAATTTGGTTGGTGCGCGCGCCGTCGACTCCGGCCGCACGAGGCGCCGGCACGACCACACCGACCGGTCAGGACACCGGGAGACGTTCCCCAAGCAGGTCGCCGCACTGGTGTTCGGCTGACCCCCACCCCAGGACCCACCCCGCGCCGGCGCAGGTGCAATCGTGACTGACATATGTCAATATAGCCATGGTTTGACTCCTACCCGCTGAGGAGGCGCGCGATGATCGCTTGGAGAAGAGGCACGGCATTGGCCGCGGTGCTGGCGCTGGCATGGGGTGGGCTGGCCGTGACGCCGGTCGCGGCGAGCCCACTGCCGGACCCGCCGTCGAACCCCTGGCAGCGGCGGCACTGGCCGCAGACGCAGCCGTGGCAACGGGCGCAGACCGAACTCCGGACGTTCGCAGCAGAAGCGCCACGACCGATCGACCCGCAGAACTTCGAACAACCCGACACCATGACCTGGGACGACTACCGGCCCATCCCCGGCACGAACTGGGCCAACCCGGCCGTGCGCGGCTCGGTGCGAACCTTCCGTGGCGCGCTGGTGCTGGTGGACTATCCGAACCAGCCCTTCGTCGTCACGCGACCGGCGAACTCCACCGTCTACGGCAATCCGACGGCCGTGCAGAACCTGCCGCGGGCTCAGGTGCCGCAGTTCTACAAGGACTTCCTCAACACGCCGAGCCAGCTCAACCGCGGGCACACCATCCACGAGTACTGGATGGAGGACTCCGGCGGCCGGTACGGGATCGAGCTCGGGGCGTTCGGCGTCTACCAGATGCCCGCCAAGAGCCACCAGTACGGGATCGACAGTTTCCAGCGTGGTGCGGGCTGCCCGAGCGGCGACTCCTGCCAGCGCGATCTGCGCACCGACGCCCGCGCCGCCTGGGTCGCCGCCGTCGGCAGTGCCGTGGTCGCGCAGTACGACTTCGTCTTCTACCTCAGTGCCGGGCAGGACGAGTCGTCGACCTGGCAGGAGTTCGGCGAGATGAAGTTCCCCACGAAGGAGAGCGTCACCGACGCGTGGGGCCCGCCGGACCCGGCGCTGCCCAACTGGAACTACACCCGGTATGTCGAGTGGACCTCCTGGCAGGCCTCGGCCAACCTCTGGCCGAACGCGAGCAGCGGCAGCTCGACCCAGGCCGAGAGCTCCGGGATGTCGGTCTACGCCCACGAGTTCAGCCACATCCTCGGCATCGCCGACAACTACAACAACCCGTACTCCACACCGGCCCGCCGCGCCTACAGCGGACCCTGGGAGATGCTCGATCGCGGGACGTTCAACGGTCCAGGCGGCCCGCACAGCCGCTGGCTCATCCCGGCCACCGGAGGCGCCAGCATGGGCGCACAGCACATGCTCCGCAACAAGATCAAGCTCGGGATCGTCGACGAGCGGAACGTGCTGCGGCTGTCCCGCAACGCCCTGTCGCGCTCCGGGCTCGTGGTCGCCCGGGTCACCGCCCGGGCCGTCCAGCCCGGCACGGCCGGGCTCACCGGCCTGAACGTCGCCCTGGACGGCGGAGACCGCAGCGCCACCTGCAGCACCAGCACCAACCCGCGGTGTGACGGCGGCGGCTACAACAACTACACCATCGAGGTCGTGGACCGCATGGGCTTCGACTCGTTCACCCCCGACTCCGGCGTGCTGCTGGCCAAGACGAAGAACAGTGACACGGCTCCGTTCATCTGGACCGTCGACGCCAACCCGCAGGACATCGACCAGACGGACTTCGTACGGCCCGACGGCACCCCGCAGAAGATGACCATCGGCGACTACCGGCAGCTCTCCGACGCGCTGTTCCACGCCGGCACCGACTCGGGCAGCGAGTACGAGTACGTCGACCAGGCCAACCGGCTGCATGTGTACGTGCTCGACATCCAGCGCGACGGCTCCGGCGTCCTGTCCTACACCGTCGCCGTGCGCTCGCTCGACGGTGCGGGCCAGCACCAGCGCGGCGTGACCGTGTCCCCGGCCGCCGGGACCTCACCGCCGGCCGATGGCTGGACCACCTGCACGCTGGCGGTTCAGAACACCGGCCGGGCCGGGACCGTGCCATCCGGCCACCCCGAGGACGTGACCTCGTACGTCGCCGCGGACGTGTACCGGATCTCGGCGACGACGACGAGTGCCGGATGGACGGTCGCCCTGCCGGCGACCGTGGCCACGGCCAGGTTCGGCCAGAGCGTGCCGGTGCAGGTCCACGCCAAACGTGCCGCGGGCGCCGGGTCGGCTGCCCAGATCCAGTTGACCGCGACCTCGGAGAGCGACCGCACGAAGTCGGCCACCGCGACCTGCAGCATCGCCTGAGGTTACGGCCAGCGGTGAGCAGATGCGGCGGGAGGCGCGATCATGACCGGCTCCCACTGACAGCACCGACCACCCGATAGACCAAGGGCCTTGAGCAGCAGTAATGCTGGTCAAGGCCCTTGTCTTCGCACCGTCGGCCTGGCCGGGAATCGAACCGACGACCCTGGCCCTGACCGCCGCGACCTGCCCGTGGACCGTCGACGTAACGCCGGTCACGGCGAAAGTGACGGCGGGCCATGGCGGCCATCGACGGTCGCACCTGGACACGTGCTGGCATCATGCGGTCATGCATGGTGGAGTGCGCGTTGTGCCCGTCGCGCCGGCTGGGCGAACGTGGGGGCGGTGGCGCGTGATGCGGCTCGCTCTGGTCCTGTTGTGGCTGCTCGCGGCAGCCATCAGCTGGTGGACGGCCCCCCGGAAGCAGACCTACGAGCAGGCGAGGTCGGACGTGGCCGCCGGCCGCGTGACGGCATACCAGTGGGGCGACAGCTGGGCCACCGGCAGTCCGCGGCCGTGGTTCGGTGTCTCCGGTCTGCGGGCGTCCGGCACGCTCGGTCCGCTGTTCGCGTGGCGAACTCCGGATGGTCGGGTGCACTGGACCGACACCGATTACTTCGACGAGGTCACCACCACGGGCGCGGTCGACCCGGCGAGCTACTCCGGGCCCGGTGCCGAAGGTATCGCGCAGGATCTGCGGGCTCGCGGCCTGGAGCACCGAGCCGGCGAGGTCCATCCCATGGGGGTCGCCGTCGCCGGGATCGGCCTGGCACTCGCTGCCGTCTTCCTCGGCGTGATTGTTGCCGGTCCGGCTCCGGTCCTCGGCACACGATGGTTCTGGTTCTGGCTGGTCTACACCGCGCCGTACGGCCTCGGGATGCTTTTCTGGTTGTCCCGGGACCGCCCGTGGTCGCGCCCAGTGGCACCGGCGGCCGTAGCCGGCGATCGGGAGCGGCGGGATCGCGGGATCCTCGGCCTCTGTCTCGGCATCTTCGCGATGATCCTGACCAGCCTTCTGCTGCTGATGCTCCACGAAGTCCTCGGTGACCGGTGGGCACCGATGCCCGATGCCTAAAGCCAGCCGCACTGGCGCGATCGAACACCCCGGCCCGGACCGTAGGTCCCACAAGGAACGACTCCACCGACCGCCTCGCGGTCTGCTTGCGCAGTGCCCCGGCCGGCGTTGCGCGCCCTGCCGCCTCCACCCGTGCCATGCCGAGACCGCGTCGGCATGGGCGACTCCGACGGCGACGGCCAGGCCGACCGCGGCGAGCAGGCCGACAGCGACGTTCACCTACACCAGGGTGGGCGATCCTTGCAGACTTCAACACCCTCACCTGCGACTACGGGCCCGGCAGGGCCAAGCCGGCACCCGGAACGCCCGACAGTCTCGTCCCGTCTCACGACGCGCAGCGGCGCAGGCCGTCGAGCACGAGGGTGACGGTGCCGTCCGCGTCGGCCTGCGCGCCCGGCTGGTCACAGGCCACACAGATGCCCTGCAGGGCCATCATGACGGCGCCGATGCCCACGTCGTCGCGGATGGTGCCTTCCTTGACGCCTGCGGCCAGCAGTTCCGCTATGGCCTGGCCCAGCTCCCGGCCGCCCTCAGCGAGTGGGTCTGCGCGCCCGGCCATCAGGGTGGCGAGCGTGCGAGCCAGACCCTGGTAAGCGTGCAGGTGGCTCACGAAGCCGCGTAGGAAGGCGGCCAGCGCCTCCGCCGGTGGAAGCGTGGCCCTCAGTTCGCGGGCGTGGGCGCACATCGCGGTGAGTTCTTCACGGTAGACCGCCTCGGCCAGCGCCTCGCGGGTGGGAAAGTGGCGGTAGAGCGTGCCGGTGCCCACGCCGGCGAGCCGGGCGAAGTCGTCGAAGCGCAGGTCGTAGTGACCGTCGGCGAACAGCTCACGGGCCTTGGCGAGCAGCGCGTCGCGGTTGCGCCGGGCGTCAGCGCGCAGCGGTTTGGCACGGGTCACCCGGCGCCTCCTTTGACAAACGGAAACTGTCTCCATATCTTGAAGTGGAGACGGTCTCCAATTGTAGGCGATCTGGCCGGGATCATGGCCATGAGGGTGCGGGATGAAGATTCTGATGTTCGGCCGGGGCGTCATCGCCGCGGCGTACGGTTGGGCGCTGGAGCAGGCCGGGCACGAAATCGAGTTCTACGTCCGTCCCGGCCGGGCAGCGAAGTACGGAAAGGTGATCGACCTCGAACTGCTCGACGCGCGCCACCGGTTACGAGGCCGACGCGTCACCGAGAAGTGGACGGTGCGTTACCGCGAAGCGCTGGAGCCGGACCACGACTTCGATCTGATCGTGGTGAGCGTGCAGCACTACGGCTTCGCCGAGGCGGCATCCTTCCTGGGACCGCGCGTGGGCACAGCGACGGTGCTCGTCTTCAACAACCTGTGGGTCGAGCCGCTGGAGGCGGTCGACGCTTTGCCCGCCGACCAGGTGACCTGGGGCTTTCCCGGCGCTGGTGGCGGCTTCGGCGACGACGGGGTGCTGCGGGCGGCCCTGCTGCCCAAGGTCTTCTTCGGCACCCTCGGCCGGCCGCCGACCGACCGCGAGCAAGCCGTGCGCGCGGCGTTCCGCCAGGCCGGGTTCAGCATCCAGGAGAACGCCGACTTCCGGGGCTGGCTGTCGATCCACTTCATCCAGAACGCGGGCCTGCACACGCAGAGCTTGAAACTGGGCTCCCTCGCCGACCTGGCTGGGAAACCCCGCAACGTCCGCGAGGCGATTCTCGCCATACGCGAACTGCTGCCCCTCGTCGAGGCCCGCGGCGTCGACCTGCGGCGACATCGCAGCGCCGTGCTGCCGTTCACGGCGCCCGCCTGGTTGACGGCTCCGGTGCTCGCCTGGCTGCTCGGCCACTTCCCGCCGGTGCGCACGGTGATGCAAGCGCACGCCAACCCGGAGGAGCTGCGCGCGGTCTGCCGCGACACGTTGGCCGAAGCGCGCCGCCTGGGCGTGCCGGTGCCGCGGCTGGAGGCTGCCGAACCCTATTTCAGCGCCGAAACTGCTGTCCACGGCCTGGACGGAAAATGACCCGTGAGCCACCGTGCCGGCTCCGCCGTGCGTCGGCGAGTGGGTGTGCGCGGTGGGTCACCCGTCGAGTCCAGCGCCGTCTTGGCCTTCCACGCTCGCGAGCCGCCCGGCTATCCCGGCTATCCCGGCTCCGACAGTGTCAAGGCAGCCTGGGACATCGAGGCGATACGCTCCGAGCATCTCGACTTCATCGACACCTGGGCCGACCCCTCGGCCGAGCCGATCATCATCTAGATCTGCAGCCGTAATGCACACCTCATACGAAGGGCGGGTGCCCCTCTGATCAAGGGGCACCCGCCGTCCTACCACTCGTGGTTACGGGCTGGAGCAAGTGAGACTTGGCGGGGAGTTGCTTCCCGACCAGTTCCCGAGGAAGCCGAGCGATCTCGTGCCGCTCGGATCGATGGTCGCGTTGTGGGAGGCGTTGCGGAACGTCACCACACTGCCGCTCTGGCTATAGGTGCTGTCCCATGACTGCGTGACCGTCTGCCCATTGGCGAATGTCGCTCTGACGGTCCAGCCGTTGACGCTGGCGCTGGAACTGTTGTTTCGCACCGTGATCGCGCCTTGGAATCCGGTGTTCCACTGGCCGACCTGGGAGTACGTCGCCGTACATGCTCCGCCGGGCGCAGGGGACGACGGCGGAGGGCTCGAAGGCGGCGGGCTCGAAGGCGGCGGGCTCGAAGGCGGCGGGCTCGATGGAGGCGGGCTTGACGGCGGCGGGCTCGACGGAGGCGGCGAGCTCGGCGGCGGCTGCGTCTGGTTGGGTCCGACGCCGGTCACCTGACCGTTGCCCCCATCGAAAGTGATGTCGGAGCAGCTGAAGAAGTTCTCGTTGCTGTCCGAGCGCACCCACCGGATGTACAGCATCGCCCGGCCGCTGCGGCCGGTCGGCAACTGTGCGTTCCAGTAGTAGTAGTTCAGCGCGCCGGGCCCGCCGTTCGACGGCGGGTTGGTGACACTCGCGAAGTCCTGAAGGTCACTCCAGGCCAGTGGCGAACTGGGGCTCCAGCCTTGGCGGGTGATGGCCAGGTGGAACGTACCTGGGTGGTGTGCCCAGTTACTGTGCCGGAACTGGATGTTGGCCCCGGAGGTGAGGTGGGTCAACGGCCAGTCCGTGCGAGTAGCGTTGTAGGCGGTGAAGTTGTACGGCCCGCCGGTCCCGCCGCTGCACAGCTGTCCATCCGGGATGAAGCCGGTCGTGCGACCTCCGGCGTCGGAGCGCAGCACCGCGAACCAGTTGTACAACGGTGTGGTGCCGCTCGGATCGGAGGAGCTCTTGCTTCCCTCGATCGCGGCAGCACATGCCGGGTTGTAGGCGGCGATCGACCCGTTGGGCCGAAGCCCGTCCTGATAGCACAGCCAGGTGCGGCTGCCCGGGAACATCGTTACGCCGTGGGCCTGCGCCGCAGAAGTATTGATCACCGCGAAGCCGACGCTCGCCGTGATCACTGCTGCGGCCAAGCTTGCCAGGAGTTGGCGTCTGCGATTCACCCTGTCGTCCTTTCCTTTTGACGGATAGGCCGACGCCTGCCGGAGGACAGAGCGCACAGGAACATCGGCCTGCAAGGAATTGCCGACGCATGCCATACACCTCGGCGCACACGAAATCGACCTCTGTGCGCCCGTTGCTCGGCTCCCGACCGGTCTGACAAACTCAGACATCGAAAGCTTGACATGAGATCGCTCCCATGACAATGCCGTGGGGTCGACTACCAGAGTCCAGCGGCTACACGACCGCCTGTTCGTAGCGCGTGCGCAGGCCGGCCAGCCTGCCCCATTCCTGGAGGCTGGCGGCTGCCCTCTGCTCCAGATCGTCGGGGATCATCGCCCATACCCGACCCGGATCCACACCAGACTTCGCCGTCTGGACGGCCGGCGGGTCGGTCAGCGTGATGACCGCTGGACCTGAGCTGCGGCTCGCATAGTCCCACGGGGTGCCGGGCTTGACCATCGCGCAGAAGTAGACGGCATAGATTACCTGAACATCCTCGATGCGCCTGGCGGTGGAAGGTTCCGTGCCGAATGACTCGGCTGCGCACAGGACCTTGCCCCCGTGGTCCACGGCATGCCCGCCGGGCACGTAGAGCTCGAGTTCGGCCGGCGAGAGCTGTTCCAACGCCGATTGCGCCCGGGCGGCCAGTTGATCCTGAAAGGGGTTGGGCTGCGCGGTGAGCAGACCGGCGGCGAGGATCGCGACAACAACCAGCTCAGGTAGGAGCCACCAACCATGGCGTCGCAGAAAGAGCACGAGGCACATGCTTGCATTGATGGACCGCACTGTGCAATCGGCATGTGCGGGGGTCACCTACCACCTGATGGAAGCGCAGGGCGTCACCACCGCGCCGTGACCGCGCGGTGATCGGCCTTCTAGCGCCGTACCAGCGCGCACACTCCCAGGACCGGGCCTTGTCATCCTTGTGAAGGTGTGGTGAGCGTTCCTGGTGGATACCGGCACACGTACAGGACGACGCGGGCTACGCCTGTGATCATCAAGCGATGCGCAGCAGACCTCGTACCACCGTCATCGCAGGAATCGTCGTTGCGACCATTCTGGCGAGTTGCGGTGTCGCACTCAGCGTGGAACGGAAGCGCGAAAAGGATCGGCGTGATCTGATCGGCCTGACCGGCTTGGCTCCGTGGCCGCGCCATCGCCTGCTGCTACCCGATGCGATGCCGGCCGGCGAAGCCTCGGGAAGTGTCGGCTCGGACGGGTTGCGCATCGGTTACCCGTTGCACGGCACGGGTTTGTGAGTGGCGTACGCCATCGAGGTGCTCGATGAACGGGGCGAGCCGATGTGGTCGGTCAGCCGCAAAGCCCGCGCCGTTGCGATCTGCGTCGACCTGGGCGACGCCTACACCTACGTCAAGGTTTTGGACACCGACAACAGCGATCCGGCCACCATCGTGCGGCGCTTGGAGGGCGGCCGGCTACTGAGCGCCTCGCTGACCGGCGATCATCCCGAGTACCTCGATCGCCTACGCGGCGTCGTCACCGATCTGCATACGCCGACCGATGCGGAGCTGCTGAGCATCCTGCGGCCCGACGGATACCAAACGGATTGGAGCTGAGGAGCGCACTGTCCCAGCGGCCGAATTGGCATTCACGCCGAGAGCCCCAGGTGGAGTCGATCGGGATCGAGGGCCGCATGAGCACGCTCGGCCGGATCGATCCCCAGTACGCCCTCGACACTCTCACCCATGGCGTCGATGCAGCGTCCATCCGGGGGTCACACCTGGCCGCCTCGGACAAGCGCAGAGAAGCCACACAGCGCGCGCCTGCACCAGCCGGATGGCATCCAACGGTGGGTAGGTGGCTGGTCCAACTGCCGGGACAGGTAACCATGATCGATCGTCTTCGATCTATTCTGTTCCGGACCGCTCTATTGATGGAGGGCAAATGCGCAGAGTCAAGGTGGCGATAGCGGCGACAGTCCTGGTCGGCGCGACCGTCTTCGTCGGAGCCACGCCCGCCCACGCGACACCCAGTCTTCGTGGCGTCGTCTACGACTACTCGGAGTGTGTCCGGATCGGCAACTACGGCATCCAGAACTACGGCTGGACCGGCCCGCTCCAGTGCGTCTGGCAACCCAGTGGCAGCAGCTACCCCTCGGGTTACTGGTTCATCTACGCCTGACGCGCAGCAATCGACGAGGCTCACCGAAAAGGCAGCAGCCGACCACGACGGTCTACCGGACGTTCAGCGTCGAACCGCTCGACCAAAGCAGCCTGGCGGACCGGCCCGCGCCATAGCCTGGCCGCTGGCGCACCCGGCCGCCACCGACCACGGCGGCGGCCGGGCTGCCAGAACGGACCGTGAACAAATACTGGCGCGTCCGGGGATGGGCGCCCCGGGCCGCGACCGGTAGGAGCTATCCGCCTATGACCACCCGCCGGAGGGCCGAGCCCCTCCCGTCAAGAACCATCGAGAACGCGTCATGCCAGAACCCGCAGGGCGTGGATGCAGTCGAGCAGTACCCGCGGATACTGGTCGGCTCCGTCCCGGCGAGGTCACTCCTGCGCCTTTCCACTGGTTATCCGGGACAGCACCAGGGCGGTGAGGATGATCGCGCCGTTCAGCGCGGAGATCCACTGGGCGGGGATCCCGGCAAGGGTGAGCACGTTCTGGATCATGAACAGGAGCAGCACACCGGTGAACGCCGAGAACACCGACCCCTTGCCTCCGTTGAGGCTGACTCCGCCGATCACGGCGGCGGCGAACACGGTGAAGATGTCGCCGCTGCCCTGTGCCGCGGCCACCGACGCGAGCCTGCCCGACAGCAGCAGGCCGGAGAGCGCGGCCAGCGTGCTGGCGACGACCAGGGTCAGCCAGAGGACCCGGTCGGTGCGGATGCCCCCAGCGCGTGCGGCGTCGACGTTGCCGCCGATGGCATATAGTGCCCGGCCCGCGCGGGTGAAGCCGAGCACGACGATCGCGATGGCGAAGACGGCCAGGCACACCCACACGGAGGCCGGCATGCCCAGCCAGGTGGTGTTGCTGAGGTACAGCATCGAGCTGGGCAGGCCGAAGAAGGTCCGGCCGCCGGAGATGCCCGTCAGCAGCCCGCGGATCACGATGAGCATACCCAGCGTCACGATGAAGCCGTTGAGGCCGAAGCGGACGATCAGCAGGCCGTTGAAGGCGCCGACGAGCGCGCCGACGGCCAGGACCACGGGGACGGCCCAACCGCCGGGGAGCACGCCGAGCCCGTGGGTGACACCGGGTGCCACGATCAGCCATGCGGCGACGCCGGGCGCCAACCCGAACGTCGACTCCAGGGAGAGGTCCATCTTGCCCGCGATCAGCACCAGTGTCTGCGCCAGTACCAGGATGGCGATCTCCGACATGGTCTGCAGCACGTTGATGATGTTGTCGGTGTGCAGGAACACCGGGTTGACGATCTGACCGACGACGGCGATGACGATGATCGCCGGGATCAGCGCCAGGTCACGCAGGCGGGCGATCACGAGCGCGTGCCGCTGCCTCGACGGTGCCGCGGGCGGGCGCCGGTCGGACTCGGGCAGGGTTTCAGTTGCGGTCATCGTTGATTCCTTCCATCGCGGCGACGAGGTCGTTGTCGCGCCAGCCGCGTTGCATTCGAGCGACCACCCGGCCTTGGAACAGCACCAGGACCCGGTCGCAGATCCGCAGGTCGTCGAGTTCGTCGGAGACCATCAGCACTGCTGTGCCGTCGGCCCGCGCCTGGTCGACGGCGTCGAGCAGGGTCTGCTTGGAGCGAACGTCGACCCCCGCGGTCGGACCGATGAGCACGAGCGCCTTGGGGTCGCTGGCCAGTGCGCGGGCCATCACGACCTTCTGCTGGTTGCCGCCGGACAGGCCGGCGACCGGCAGCTCGGGCCCCGGCGTCTTGATGGCGAGTGCCTCGATCATGGTTCGGGCCAGGCGGTCGCGTAGGCGTGGCACGATGAAGCCTCTGCTTCGTGTCTTGTCCGGCGCCGTCACGCCGATGTTCTCCGCGACGGACAGCAGTGGGACGAAGCCTTCACGGTGGCGGTCCTGCGGGACCAGCCCGATGCCTGCCGCGAGCGCTGCGGGCACGCTGCCGCTCGGCACGGTGTTGCCGGTGACGGCGACGGTGCCGCCGTGTGCGGGGCGCAGTCCGGCGACGGCTTCGGCGACCGCGGCCTTTCCGCTGGCGCCGCCGCCTGCCAGCCCCAGTACCTCGCTGCGGCGGACGGTGAAGGACAACGGCTCGGTGACACCGTCGGTGAGCAGGTCTTGCACTTCGAGGACGGCGGGGCTGTCGGCCGGCAGCGGCGGGCGGTCAACGGCGGTGGCCAGGTGGACGTCGTCCCCCGTCATGGCCGCGACCAGCTGCTGGGTGGTGACCTCCGCCACCGGGCGGGTCAGGATGTGCCTGGCGTCGCGAAGCACGGTGACGGTGTCGCAGATGTCGTAGATCTCCTGCAGATGATGGCTGATGAACAGGAACGTGACACCCTGGACCTGCAGGGCCCGGATGCGCTCGAACAGTCGGTTGATCGCTGCCGCGTCCAGCTGGGCTGTCGGCTCGTCGAGGATGATGAAGCGTGCTCCCAGCGACAGGGCGCGCGCGATCTCCACGAGTTGGCGCTGCTCGACGCTGAGGGCCGCGGCGGGCTGGTCGGGGCTGACGTCCACGGACCAGTTCTCCAGCAGCCGACGTGCCTCGCGTCGGGTCGCCCGCCAGTCGATGAGTGCGCCCGGGCCGCGGATCTGCCGATTGAGGAAGAGGTTCTCGGCGACGGTGAGCGTCGGAATGATCGTGGACTTCTGGTAGACGCAGGCCACCTCGCGGCGCCAGGCGTCGCGGTCGCTCAGGTCGGGTGCGGGTCTGCCGGCGAACAGCACCCGTCCGCGGTCCGGTGCTTGCAGGCCGGTCAGGATCGCCACCAGCGTGGACTTTCCCGCGCCGTTGCGTCCCACGAGGGCGTGCGTGCCGCCGGCCCGGACCATGATCCCGGCTTGCGCCAGGGCGACGGTGGGCCCGTAACGTTTGGTGATGTCGACCGCCTCGACGATGGGCCGGCCGGCGGCGGCCGGCCCATCGCTGCGGGCGGCGAGGATCTGCTCGCTCATCTGCCCGGTGCGCTTTCTGCTAGCTGATGTTGTTGCCCCACAGGGACTTGTCGTCGAATTTGAGGGACTTCTCGCCGGCGATGCTCGCGCCGTCGAGGGTCACCAGCGGCGCCGAGAGCTGGTCTTCCAGCAGCCCTGCGCGGACCTGCACGATGGTGCTGTCGTGGTCGGTCGGGCCAGGGGTGAAGGTCTTGCCCTCGACGGCGGCCTTGGCGTAGTAGAGGCCGTACTTGGCGTACAGGTCCGCGGGCTGGCTGACGGTCGCGTCGATGTTGCCGTCGGCGATGTTCTTCAGCTCCTCCGGGATCCCGTCGTTGGACACCACCCACACGTGCTTCGGGTCGGTCGGCGCGACCAGCAGGTTCTTCTGGCGCAGCACTTGCAGCGTGCCGGCCAGGGCGAAGCTGGACTGCATGTAGACGCCCTTGATGTCGGGGTCGGACACCAGCCGGGTCTGGAACTTGGCTGCCGCGACGTCGCCCTTCCAGTCGGTGGCCTCACCGAACACGGTGATCGCCGGGTAGTTCTGCTTCATGCAGTCGTTGAAGGCCTCGGTGCGGTCCCGCCCGTTGATCGAGTCCAGGCTGCCCTGGAACATGATGACCTTGCCCTTGCCGCCGAGCTTCGTGCCCAGGAAGTGGCAGGCTTTCGTCCCGTAGGCACGGTTGTCGGCGCGCACGACCATGAACACGCTGCCCGCGTCCGGGCGGGTGTCGATGGTGACCACGGGGATCTTCTTCGCCGCGAGGGTATCCAGCGACGGCGCGATCGCCGCCGTGTCCTGCGGCGCCATCACCACGCCCTTGACGCCCTGGCTGACGAACGTCTGCACGTTGGCGATGAGGTTGGCGATGTCGTTCTGCGAGTTCGTCGACTTCAGGTCGGTGCCGAGTTCGCTGCTGAACTCCGGCACGTACTTGATGTAGGCGTTCCAGAAGTCGGTGTCCGAACGCGGGTAGTCGACGCCGATCACCGGTTTGCCGGAGCCGGCGCCGCCGGGGGTGTTCTCGGCCGAGCAGCCCGCCACGAGGGCCGCGGCGACGACGGTCGCGGCGGCAAGGCGGTGAATCCTGGTGATTCTCAACAGATGTCCTCACTTTCGCACCGGCCGGGCGACGACGCCCGGTGACAACCGGCCTTGCTCTCCGCCGACCGGAGCCGGTGGAGCTTTCCGCGGCGCGGTGCTGCCCCTGCACGCCGGGCCGTCGAGCGATGCTCGATGGGGTGTGCGGGCGGTTACCCGTGCCGACCGACGTGCCACTGGGGGCCGTCGGGGTAGCTGAACTCGGCGACGGAGGCCGGATGGATCCGGGCGCCGCCGCCGGGCAGCAGGGGCGCCTGGTAACGGCCGTTGCGCAGCAGCACGGGGTCGACGAAGTGCTCGTGCAGGTGGTCGACGTACTCGAGCATTCGCCCCTCGGTGCTGCCCGAGACGGCCAGGAAGTCGAACATGGCGAGGTGCTGGACCATCTCGCACAGTCCGACGCCACCGGCATGGGGGCACACCGGCACACCGAAATGCGCCGCCAGCAGCAGGATCGCGATGTTCTCGTTGACGCCCGCGACCCGGCAGGCGTCGATCTGGACGACGTCGATCGCATCGGCCATGAGCAACTGTTTGAAGATCACCGCGTTGGCGGCGTGCTCGCCGGTCGCGACCCGGATCGGCGCGACCGCCTTGCGGATCGCGGCGTGGCCGAGAATGTCGTCCGGCGAGGTCGGCTCCTCGATCCAGTACGGGTTGAACGGGCGCAACTGCTCCATCCAGGCGATCGCCTCGGCGACTCCCCAGATCTGATTAGCGTCGACGGCGATGGCGACGTCCGGCCCGAGTGCCTGCCGAGCGATGCCGAGCCGTCTGACGTCCTCGGCAGGATCGGCGCCGACTTTGAGTTTGATGAGGCTGAAGCCCTCGGCCACGGCGGCCCTGGACAGACGGACCAGCCGGTCGTCGTCGTAACCCAGCCAGCCGGGAGTGGTGGTATAGGCGGGGTATCCGTCGGCCAGCAGCCTCGCCTCCCGCTCCGCCCGGCCGCGCTGACCGGAGATCAGCAGGTCGAGTGCCTGCCGCTCGGTCATCGCGTCGCGCAGGTAGCGGAAGTCGACCAGGTCCAGCACCTGCTGCGGGCTCATGTCGGCCAGCAGGCGCCACAGCGGCTTTTCCGCCGAGCGGGCCGCCAGGTCCCATACGGCGTTGAGCACCGCGGCGGCTGCCATGTGGATCGCGCCCTTGTCCGGACCGAGCCAGCGCAGTTGGCTGTCGCCGGTGAGCTGCCGCGAAAACCCGCCCATGTCGGCCACCAGATCGTGCACCGGCCGGCCGACCACGAGCGGCGCGAGGGCCCGAATGGCAGCGACCTGCACGTCGTTGCCGCGTCCGACCGTGAAAGCGAGTCCGTACCCCTCGCGGCCGGCGCTCGTTCTGACGACGACGTACGCGGCCGAGTAGTCGGGGAACGGGTTCATGGCGTCCGAGCCGTCGCGCTGACGCGAGGTGGGAAATCGCACGTCGTAGGTGTCCAGCGCAGCAACGGTCTCTGTCACGGGGTGCCTTCCGCAGATCTGGTGAAAGATATGACGTCTGGCCGCATCGCCGGCCGCACGCCGGACTTCTAGCCAAGACATCATATGTCTTTATACCGAAGCGGTGCCAGGCTGTCCAGAACGCACACAAGAATGCGGTGATACCCTCGCCATACATCTGATGTATCGACCCAGTTGCTATGGTCGGCACGATCCGCCGAGCAGCAACTCGGCCGCTTTCCCCGGAGGACGCCCGTGGCATTGACCGACGAAGCGATAGCCCAGCTTCGTGGCATGATCCAGAGTGGTGAGCTGGCTCCCGGCTCACGGTTGCCGCCCGAGAACGAGCTCGCCACACAGATGGGGCTGTCCCGCAGCGGGGTGCGGGAGGCGGTCAAGGTGCTGGAGGCCGCACGCGTGCTCGACGTACGCCGCGGCAACGGCACATACGTCACCAGCCTCGCGCCGCAACTGCTGCTCGAGGGCCTGGGTGTCGCGGTGGAACTGCTGCAGCCGGCTGGCCTTCTCGAGGTCATGGAAGTACGCCGGCTGCTCGAGCCCTCGGCGACCGCTGTCGCCGCCGGCAGGATGACCGACGGCCAGCTGTCCGAACTCGAAGAACTCATGAAGCGGATGCGATCCGCGGTCGACGACGCCGAGCAGTTGATGGAGTACGACATCGCATTCCATCGCCTGGTGGTGGCCGGCACCGGCAATGAGACCCTGGCCTCGCTACTGGACGGCTTGTCCGGCCGGACGGTGCGCGCGCGGATCTGGCGTGGTCTGGTGTTGGACAACGCAGCGCACACGACCATCGACGAGCACCAGGCGATTCTGGCGGCGCTGCGATCGCGCGACCCGGCTCTGGCCGCTGCCGCGGCGTTGATGCACGTGAACACATCCGAGTCGTCATTGCGGGCGATGCTCACCGTGCCCGAGTGATCACGCGGCCCGGCGGCGGGCCCTGTGGTCGCGCGCGGGCATGGACCCGGACTCAGCCCACGTCTGCGGCGCGGTCGGTTTGCCGTCCTTGTCATGGCGACTCCCGCAGGTCACGGCTCGTGATGCTGTCATCGGGCTCTGACGAATTCCGGGATGGTCGACGACCTGCTGGGCCGCAGGACTCCGCCGTGCGGCCCAGCAGGGTTACGCCGCGTGTCCTTGCGGCTCCCAGCGCATGGATGTCGCTTAGATCGCGGTTATCGTCCACTGGAGGTTGGTGCTGGAGTCGGGATACCACAGCCCGACGGTGGTGCCCGACGGCATGCTCCCCCGCCCGTCCAGGGCCATCCCGGTCCCGCGATTGATGATCTGGTAGCGGCCGTTGCCCATGCTGTTGAGCCGCCACTGCTGGTTGACGCCGCCGTTCCACGGTGCCTGCAACGCGTTGGCGCCGTTGGCGGTGGCGCCCCAACTGTCGACGACCATGCCGTTGGTGCGGTTGACGAGGCGGTAGTAGCCGCTTCCGGCGTCGACCAGCTGCCATTGCAGGTTGGTGCTGCTGCCCGGCGTCCACTCCTTGACGATCGAACCGGAGGCCACGTTGCCGCCGCTGTCGAGCACGAGGCCGTTCGTCACGTTCTGGATCCGGACCCAGCCGGTCGGGACGGACCCGCCGCCCAAGGTCGGAATCTGGCCGGAGAAGGTCAGTTTCACGACGTACGCCGGGGCGCTGAACGGCGCCGACGACGGCATGGTGATGCGCAGACCAGACCCATCCTGGGTGCGGGTGGGCAGGTTGACGTAGGAGCCCGGAGTGGCGCCGAGCAGCTGCGCCGAAGTCAGCGTCGCGAGGTTGATCCGGCCGGCGGCCAGGGTGCTGATGGTGAGGGTGCTGCCCGGCCAGCCCAGGACGGTGGCGTAGAGGACGTTGTCGGCCTTGTTGCGGGTGAACCGGATGTCGGTGTTCGTGCCGGCGCGTGGGGTGACGAACGAGCCGCCACCCATCTGGGTCGGGCCTTCGCCGAACGCGCTCCAGGCCCGGGTGGCGTAGATCGACTCACCGAACCGCTGGAGGTAGTCGCCGATGCCGAGCAGCAAGCTGCGCTGCCCCGACGGGATCGAGCCGTCGGCCATCGGCGCGATGTTGAGCAGCATGGTCCCGTTCTTGCTCACCCGGTCGACGAGCGAGTGCAGCATGGCGTTGAGAGAGTAATAGCCGATGCCGGCGGTGTAACACCAGCTGGAGCTGGAGATGCTGTCGTCGGTGAGCCAGTAGGGCGTCTGGATGCCGGCGGGGCCGCCCCGTTCGTAGTCGTAGACCTCGCCGAGGTTATTGAACCCGTCCTTGTAGGTGGCGACGACTTCCTTGTTCCAGGCGACGGCCCTGTTGAAGTAGTACGCGAGGAACTTCAGGCGCTGGGCTTCGCTGATGCGGCTCAGGTTGAAGTCCTGCCACAGGATGTCGGGCTGGTAGCCGTCGACGACCTCGCGCAGCTTGTCGTACCAGAGCTGCTCCTGGGCCGAGGTGCCGAGTTGGCCGTACAGCTTGCGCAGGCTCGTCGTGGACTGCTGCGGCGCGCGTTCGTAGAAGCCGGTGAAGTTGAACGCGTGGTGCATTGCCACCAGCAGTCTGAGGCCCTTGGCCCGGATCGCGTCGGCGTGCAGGCGCAGCAGATCGAGCCGTGGCCCGCGAGCGACGGAGTTCCACTCGTTGACGCTGCTGTTCCACATGGAGTAGCCGTCGTGGTGTTCGGCGACGGGTCCGGCGAACTTGGCGCCCGCGTCGGCGAACAGCTGCGCCCACTCCCCCGGGTCGAAGTTGCCGCCCGCGGACTTGAGCCTGGGTGCGAACTGCACGAACCGGCCGGACCTGTCGTTCGCCCCGTCAATGAAGTTGTGGTACGGCCATGTCGAGGGGTCGCCGTAGGTGTTGCGGTGGTGGTTGTTCTCGCTGGAGCCGGAGAAGTACATGTTGCGCGGATACCACTCGTTGGCGAACGCCGGAACGCTGAAGACTCCCCAGTGGAAGTAGATGCCGAACTTCGCGTCCTGGAACCACTCCGCCGCGGCCGGGTGCTGATTGACCGAGGTCCAGGTCTCGGAGTAGGACGTCGGTCCGGGAATCGCGGCATGTGCGGGGCTCGCGGCGAGCACGGCCGGCAGCCCGGCGGCGGCGGCGCCGCCGACGCCCAGCGCGGCCAGGAATGCCCGGCGGCTGTACGGGGATGCGTGCATGTGCGGATCCCTCCGGGTCAGACAACGAAGACGAAACACATCAGACATCAGATGTTAGGTCTGCGAAACCCTCGGGTCAACGACTGGCCGCCATCCCTCTGTGAACACCTCGGCGGCACATTCCGGCGAATATCACCAGGACAGTAGTTCACCGAGGAGAGCGAGGCCTGGTAGCGCACTGAAGTCGCAGGCATCCGAAGTTCCAGGACATCTGATGTCTGGTGCGATCCAGGCACCAGTCACCCTGTCTCGTGAAGTCGCCCGCCCCAGGAGGCAGCGGCTGGTCCACATCGCCGCTTCCGTTGCCGCTGACCCACCGGCGCTCGGCCGTCTTTCGGTGGATCACACTCGGGTTCGAGGCATCCTCACAGGACGTTTCCCGAATGAGCATTGATCAACAAGCGCCGGTGCATGAACGGGTCAACGAATGTTACCGATCACATCGATGTCGGTCAACAATACGCCCGATTCGGAGGTCGGGGCGCGCCTGCCGTCGAGGAGGTTCGCGCCGAACGGGTACGGTCCGAACAGGCGTTCAAGCACTCGCGTCATCTCGGGCTGGCGGCCGAAGTCACGCAGGAACGCCGTTTACGCCATGGCCAGCGGCCACGGTCACGGTCACGGTCACGGTCACGGTGAGTTTCCAGCCCACCAACTGGTCCCCAGGATGCGAATAGGCCGATCCCATGATCGGAATCAGCCTTCTGACCTGCATGTTTACTCTGGCGGGCTGGCCGGATGCGAACCGACGACCCCGTGGTTACTGGACGACCGGGCGGGGCGTGCAGGCCCTGATGACCAGCATGCGGGGCGGCTCGACGGCCGCCCGACGGCGCCGTGGAGCCGCCCCGGCATCGTGCGGGCGGTCCACGGCTGACCGCCGGGAGATCGGGTCCCGGTCCGCCGCGGTGGTGTCACACCACGCGGACGGGCCGGGACATGCCTAGCAGTGCTGGAGCCGCCGCCGGAAGTCCTCGATCGTCAGCAGCAGTCCCTGCTCGGGAGCCACCTGCGGCTGATACCCCAGGAGTTCGCGGCTCAGCGCCAGGTCGGGCCTGCGCCGTTCCGGATCGTCGGCCGTCCGTTCCACGAAGGTGACCTCGGAGGCGCTACCCGTCAGCCGGATGATGGCGGTGGCAAGGTCGAGCATCGTCATCTCATGATCGGTTCCGCAGTTCACCGGCCCGGTCTGCCCGGACTCCAGCAGGGCGACGATTCCCGACACCAGGTCGTCGACATAGCAGATGGAGCGCGTCTGCTCCCCCGTGCCGTGCACGGTCAGCGGCCTGCCCTGCAGGGCCTGGGAGATGAACGCCGGCACGGCCCGCCCGTCGTCCGGGCGCATCCGCGGGCCGTAGGTGTTGAAGATGCGCACGATGCCCACCGACACGCCGTGCTTGCGGTGGTATGCCATCGTCAGCGCCTCGGCGAAGCGCTTCGCCTCGTCGTAGACGCTGCGAGGGCCGACCGGATTGACGTTGCCCCAGTAGCTCTCGGGCTGCGGATGCACCAACGGGTCGCCGTAGGCTTCGGACGTCGAGGCCAGGATGAACCGGGCACCGTCGGTGCGCGCGCGTTCGAGCAGGTGCATGGTGCCCAGCGAGCCCACCTTCATGATCTCGACCGGGATGCGCTCGAAGTCGACCGGGGATGCCGGGGAGGCGAAGTGCAGGACCGCGTCGAATGGTGCGCTCATCGACGGATGGTCCGGCAGGCCGTCGCAGACGTCAGCCTCGATCAGCTCGAACCGTGGATCGTCCGACAGATGCCGCACGTTCTCCGGGCTCCCGGTGACGAAGTTGTCGAGCGCCACCACGCGGCAACCGCCGTCGATCAGGCGGTCGGCCAGGTGCGACGGCACGAATCCCGCGCCGCCGCTCAGCAGCACTCGTCGTCCGGCAGGTGACTTCATGGTCTGTCCTCGTCTTCCGTCTCCCGTGGCGCGGCCGTGTCGACGGCCGCGGATGAGCGCCGGGCCGGGCGGGCCGGCTCGGTGTCGAGCAGATGCGCTCGGGCGGCAGCCATGTCCTCGAAGAAGTCGTGGACGAAGGATGCCTGCCCCTGCTGCCGGACCTGGGCGAGCTCGTCCGCCGAGAGGTATCCCACCCAGCCGACCTCCGCGGGCCGGGTGCGGCTCGCGTCCGGTTCGCCGTCGACCAGACCGGCGTACAGGTAGCAGTACCGCCCGTACGAGTTGATGCCGTGCCTGAGCAGGGTGAGCCGTTCGACGGCGAGCCCGGTCTCCTCCACCACCTCGCGCAGCGCGGCCTGCTCGGGGTCCTCGCCGGACCGCACCGCGCCGCAGACGTGGTTGAACCGGCCGGGCGCGATCAGCTTGCCCGGACCGCGCTGGTTGACGAGCGCACGACCGGAGCCGTCCAGCAGCACCGCCACGATGATCTGCAGGTACGCGCCGTCGTGCCGCTCCTGGTCGTCGCGCGCCACACCCGCCCGCACGACAGTGCCGGCAGCGTCGACGAGGTCCACGAGCTCGGTCATCACGCCACACCCACCGGCTGTGCCGCCGGCCGGAGCCAGTCGTCGACGGCGTCGGCCGTCGCCGTGCCGTAGGACCGAGCGAGGCGGGCCCGGAAGTCGGCGACGTCGAGGGTGTAGTCCTGCGGCCCGACGACCTCCAGGACCGTGGCCGCAAGGGCGCTGCCGACCTGCGCGGCGAGTTCCAGGGACAGCCCCCGGTGCCGGGCCGCGAAGAACCCGGCCCGGAACGCGTCGCCGGTGCCGGTCGGGTCAGCCTTGCGCGCGACCGCCGCCACCGGCACCCGGACGGGGTCGGCTCCCCCGCGGCAGATCTCCACGCCCCTGGCGCCCAGCGTGGTGACCCGGATCCCGACCAGATCCGCGAGCTGCTCGGCGGACAGGCCCGTCTTCGCGCGGAGCAGTTCGAACTCGTACTCATTCGACACCAGGTATGCCGCGCCTTCGATCAACTCCCGCAACGCCGGTCCGTCCAGCAGGGCGATCTGCTGCGCCGGATCGGCGACGAACGGAATGCCCACGTCACGGCACTGCCGGGTGTGCTCGCGCATGGTGCGCGGGTCACCGGCCGCGATGATCGCCAGTTCGGCGTGTCCCGCGGTGGCCGCCTCGCCCAGCGACACCTCATGGCTCTGGGCCGCCGCGCCGACGTAGAAGGAGGAGATCTGGCACATCGCCGCGTCGGTGGTGCACACGTACCGGGCGGTGTGCCGGGACTCGCTGAGCCGCAGCCCGCGCGTGTCGACTCCGGCCCGCTCCAGCGCCCCGACGTAGTCGGCCGCATCGGCCCCGACCATGCCGACGAGCAGGGGCCGCAGCCCGAGCTGCGCGAGCCCGTACGCGATGTTGCCGCCGACGCCGCCGCGCCGCACGCACATGTCGTCGGTGAGGAACGACAGCGACACGCTGTCGAGGCTGCCCGCGAGCAGCTGCTCCGCGAACCGGCCCTCGAATCGCATCAGCTGGTCGAACGCGACCGGACCGCTGATCGCGACGGTCATCGCGGCACCGGCCGGTAGACCGGTCGGGCCAGGAACAGCGCCCGCTTCATGTGCCGGGGCCGCGCGGGATCGTCGTGGTAGGCGGTCCGGCCGTGGGAGATCTTGTCGTTGGCGAAGATCAGGCACTGGTCCGCGCCGAGCGCGAACCGAAGGTGGTAGCCGCTGCTCTCGTGCTGCAGGCCGGCGAAGAACGCGCAGGCCCGTGCGAGCGCCACGGGGTCGCCGTGGGTGCCCCAGGAGTCGGTCGAGGAGATCGAGTAGCGCGAGATGAGGTCGCCGTCCGCGCGCATGGCGAAGGTCGGGCCGGCCGCGCTGTCGCGGCAGTCGCCGATGTTCGCCGTCCGGATGAGGCTCGTCTCGTGCAGCATCGCGGCGGCCGCGGCGGGGTCGTGCTCGTGCAGGGCGATGAACGCGCCGACGCTGTTGAACAGCGTCGTGTCCCCGCCCTGGGCCGCGGGCCGGACGCAGTGCAGCAGTGTCGTGGCGACCTCGCCGATCTCCTGCAGCGTTCCGTCGGAATGCAGGTCCTGTGCGGTGCTGCGGCCGAACGAGGGGTGCGCCGGCCCGGCCATCTCCTCGGCCGTGACGGTCAGCGAGGTGATCGCCCGGTCCGCCCAGTCCGGGCGGGAGCGGTACATCGGCGGCACGAACGGCTCGCCGAGGCCGAATGCCGCCTGCACGTCGCTGATCGCCGCCTGGCTGTCGTGCCCCGCGGGGTACTGCAGGACGGCGAAGCCGTGGTTGGTGTACGCGGACAGTACGGCGTCGGCGCGCTCGGCCGAGATCGGCGCCGCGTCCATCGCGACCACGGCGGATGCGGGCGCCGCCGGGAACTCGGGGATCGGCTTGACCCCCTCGCGCAGCGCTTCGAGCACGGTCTCCACGGCCAGGTGCTGTCGATTCATCGGATTACCTCCAGAACGTTGCGGTTGCGCTGCGCCGTCAGCCGGGCCGCCTCGGCGACGATCGAGCACATGGTCAGCGCGTCGGTTTCGGTGAGGGTGAGCGGCGGCATCAGGCACACCGCCGAGCCCTGCGTACGCACGATCAGGCCGAGTTCCAGGCAGGCCGCGGCGAGCTCGTCCGCGATGGCGGCATCGGTCATCTGCACCGCCAGGGCCAGCCCCAGCCCGCGCACCTGGAAGACGTGGGGCTCGCCGGCCAGCACCCGCCGGAGTTCGTCGAGCATGAGCCCGCCGACGCGGGCGCTGTTGCCGACGAGGTCCTCCCCTTCGATCACCTCGAGCACCGCGAGGCTCGCCGCGCAGGCCAGCGCGTGACCCGACATCGTGTGCCCGTGCCGGAATCCGCCCATCAGGCTGTCGTCGGCGAACGTGCGGTACACGTCCTGCGTGGTGGTGACGGCGGCGAGCGGCGCGTAGCCACCGGTCACGCCCTTGCTGGTCATCAGGACGTCCGGGACCACCGAGGCGTGCTCGAAGCCGAACATGCGCCCGGTCCGGCCGAAGCCGGTCAGGACCTCGTCCAGGACGAACAGGATGCCGTACTCGCTGCAGACCTCCCTGGCCGCGACGAGGTAGGCCGGGTCCGGGATGAGGCAGCCGGCCACGCCGAGCACCGGTTCCATCACGAACGCCGCGATGTTGTCCGGACCGATCTCCTCGATCGCGGCGCGCAGGGTCTGCGCGCTCGGCGCGCTGCACTCGTCGTGGGCCTCGGCGGCGCGGCACGACGGGCAGATCGGGGTCGGGACCTGGGCGTACGCGCCGGGCAGCGGGCCGTTGCCGGCCCTGGTGAGCGTCAGTGCGGTGGCGGTGACGGCGCCCAGGGTGGCACCGTGGTAGCCGTCGCGCAGGCTGAGGATGGTCTGGCGGCCGGGTTCCCCGCGCAGGGCGTGATACATGCGGGCGAGCTTGACGACGGTCTCCATCGCCTCGGATCCGCTGTTGCAGAAGAACGTCCGGGACAGGGCGGTCGGCAGCAGCGACGCGTACTTCGCGGCGAGCCCGACCGCGGGCGGATTCGCGGCCGACTCGATGCTGAAGTGCATCAGCGTGGCGGCCTGCCGGGTGATGGCCGCCACGATGTGCGGGTGCGAGTACCCGCAGCTGGCGTTGAGCGAGGCTGCCTTGGCGTCGAGATATTCCCTGCCGTCGGCGTCCCATACCCGCACGCCGTCGCCGCGCACGATCATCAGCGGGTCGCCGGCCGTCTTGCCCGTCCACGGGTGCCAGAGGTATGCGGCGTCCCATTCGCGCAGTCGCGCGGCCTCTTCTTGGTCAAATGACATGGTCGTGTCCACTCTCGTTGTTCGCTTCGCTGGTCCGGACCGCAGTGCCCGGCGTGCTGGGGTCCGCCGCCGGTGTCCTCGGCGGGCGGCGCGGGTGCGACGGCGGTCAGGCCGCGGCCGACCACTCCGCGCGGTTGCGCTCGTAGATCTCGCGCATCATGGTGGCCACGTCGTAGTGCGGCGACCAGTTCGGATAGCGCTGCTGGAACAGCGCATTGCTGCCCACCCACCAGATGTGGTCGCCGACCCGGCTGTCGTCGGAGTGGCTGAGGTCCATCGGGTTGCCGCTGATCTCCTCCGCGAGGCGGACCGCCTCAAGCACCGAGCAGTTCGACGTACGGCCGCCGCCGACGTTGTAGACCGCGCCGGGGAACGGCGACCGGATGACCTCCAGGAAGGCGCGCACCAGGTCGTGTACGTGCATGACGTCGCGGACCTGCTTGCCGCCGTGGCCGATCGCGGTGAACGGGTCACGCGACGCGGCGCACTTCATGATGTAGCCGAGCATGCCGTGGGACTTGCTGGCCGACTGTGCGGCGCCGGCGATCACACAGTTGCGGAACGACGCCGTGGCGATGCCGTGGTGGATGCCGTACTCCTGGACCAGGACATCGGCGGACAGCTTCGACATGCCCAGCGAGGTGTGCAGGCTCTGGTCCACCGACATGCTCTCGGTGACCCCGTCGGCGTACTCGTGGCCTGGCGCGATCTCCCACCGGGTGGCCGTCTCGACCAGCGGCAGCCGGTTCGGGCGGTCGCCGTACACCTTGTTGGTGCTGCAGAACAGGAACGCCGCGTCGGGGCACCAGGCGCGGGTGAGTTCCAGCAGGCCGAGCGTGGCCACCGCGTTGATCTCGAACTCCTCGACCGGGTCCCCGGTCGACCACTGCGCGTGACCCGGCTGTGCCGCCGCATGCACCACCACGGCGATGTCACGGCCGTAGCGGCGGAACAGCGCTTCGAGGGCGGGGCGGTCGCGGATGTCGGTGTCGTGGTGTGTGTACCGGTGGCCCAGTTCCGCGATGAGCCTGTCCCGGTTCGTCTTCGTCGACGCGTCGGCGCCGAAGAAGACGGCCCTCATGTCGTTGTCGATGCCGACGACGTCCATTCCCGCGGCGACCAGTGCCCGGGCGGTCTCGGAACCGACCAGGCCCGCCGACCCGGTGACGATGGCGATGCTCATTGATGTGCCTTCCGTTCTCGAACTGATGTCTTGGTCCTGCCTGCGGCCGTCGCCAGCGCGACCGCGCCGGCCAGCGTCTCGGCGACCGGTGCGCCGGTCCGCTCGAGCCGTGCCCGGTCGATGTAGCCGTGCGCGTAGAGCACGCAGCCGACGCCGGCCTCCTGCGCCGCCGCATGGTCGTCATCGGAGTCGCCGATCAGCACCACCGGCGACCCGGTCAGCCGCAGCGTGTCCAGGTGCCGCGCCAGCAGTTCGGCCTTGCCGGCCCGGGACCCCACCGGCCGGCCCTCGACGAGCCGGAAGGAGCCCAACAGGCCCCGCCAGGTGACCTCCTGGATCAGGTGCGGGTGCTCGGCCAGCGACAGCAGCGACTGTCCGCCCGGCCAGGAGCCGAGGCAGGCCGCGGCGTCCGGGGCCAGCGGGCAGCCGGCCACCCCTGCCTCGTAGGCGTCGTCGAACGTCGCGCGCATGAGGCCGAACTCGTCGTCGGTGAGCCCGCGACCGAGGCGCCCCTCGTAGTAGGCCCGGATCGGGCGCCGGTATCGGATACGGTGCTCGGCCACGGAGACCGGTGCTGCGCCGACCGCGGCCAGCGCCGCGTTGACCGCGGCGACGAGCAGGCCGACGTCGTCGAGCAGCGTGCCGTTCCAGTCCCACACCAGGTGGGGGCGCGCGTTCACCGGTCCGCCCCGTGCACCGCGCCGTAGCGGGGCCCCCGGCGCAGGTCGCGGCCGCTGAGCTGCGACGGCGCGCCGTGCCCGGTGAAGGTGAACCGCAGTTGCGCGGCGCATTCGTCGACGACCTCGAGCATCTGCTCGTGCGTGTCGGCGTCACCGCTGAGCAGATCGAGGTCGAACGAGGACACACCGCCGGGCAGCCGGTCCCCCGGGCGCGTGAACATCCGGTGCCGGGCGCGGGGGTGCCGCACCGTTCCCTCCACCGCGGCGAGCGTCCGCGCGCCCAGCGGCGGCTGGGTGTAGTGCTGGAAGTGCACCCGCGCCGGCCGCGGGCCGTCCGGCAGCCGCACCGGCTGCCCGAGCGCCACCCGAGCCGCCACGATCACCAGGTCGACGCCGAGGGCCCGGCCGTACAGCTCGTTGACGTAGCCGCCGATGCGCCCGTTGACCTCGATGACGCGCGGGCCGTGCGGGGTCAGCTTGATCTCGGTGTGGGTGATGCCGCGGGTCACCCCGAGCGCGGCCAGCGCGGCAGAGGTCAGCGCCGCGATCTCGGCCTCGGCGGCACCGTCCAGGGCGGACGGCCAGAACTGTCCCGTCTCCCGGAAGGGGTGCAGCAGCGGCAGCTTGCCGGTGATGCCGACGTGGTGGACGGCCGAGTCGACGCAGACGCTCTCGACCGAGACGTAGTCGCCGTGGTGCGGGTGCGGCACACCGACCAGGTACTCCTCGACGATGTAGCCGCCGGCGGTCCGGTCCGGCCTGCTCAGCAGGTCCGTGAGCCGGGCCAGGCAGCTGTCGGCGTCGTCGACGACGAACGTGTCCCGGCTGCCCTCGCCGCGGACCGGCTTGACGACGGCGGGCATCGGCACCGCGACCGCCGCCTCGCGTGCCTGTGCCGGGCTGGTCACCAGCGCGAACCGCATCGCCTCCAGGCCGGCCTCGCGCAGCCGCCGGCGCTGGGCGTGCTTGTCGGTCAGCAGGTGCACCGTGTCCGGGGAGTGGAACGGCAAGCCGAGCGCCTCCGCGAGGTCGGCGGTGACCCGCAGCATGCGTTCGCAGTAGGTCACGATCGCGTCCGGGCCGAACGCCTTCACCGCCACGGCATCGGCGGCCGGGTCACCGCTGAGCTCGACGACCTCGCCCGCGCTCTCGAACAGGCCGCGCAGTGCCCGGCTGTGCGCCGATCCGTCGGTCACGAACAGCAGCTCCGCCGCGCCGTCCAGACTGCGCAGCAGGTCGCCGGGCGACACCGCGCCGCGTGCGAACACCACCGCGAGCCTCGGCACGGCGGGCTTTCCCCGATCGGGTGGAAGTGTCATCCCGCGGCCCTCACACGTTCGCCAGGACGGGCTGCTCGGCGGTCGCGTGCTCGACGAGCTCCGGCCGGCGGCGCTGCGCCCAGCGGGTGACCGGGGTGATCACCAGCGCGGCGGCCAGGTACACGGCGGCCAGGCCCGACCATCCGGCGACCCCGAAACCGACGACGAGGGCCGACATCGCCGCGGGAGCGACGATCCCCTGCACCTGCCCGCCGAGGCGGAACGCGCTCAGGTACTCGCCACGCCGCTCGTCGGGGGCCAGCGCGACGCTCAGTCCCCAGGCGCCCGCCGACTGCCACAGCTCGCCCAACGTCAGCAGCAGCATGGCCACGGCGAGCAGCGCGAGGGTCGTCCACCCGGAGGTGACGGCGGTGACGGCGAGCACCCCGCACATCGCGACCAGCGCGAAGCCGCCGTAGCGCTGGGCCTTCGCGGCGCCCGCCGCGTTCTCCGCACCGTGGCTGGCCACCACCTGCAGCGCCACGGCCAGCACCGTGTTGAGGGCGAGCAGCCAGGCGACGGCCGCGTCCGGGGCGTCGGTGCGGTCGATCACCCACAGCGGGAACACGACACCGAGCAGGGTCACATGGGAGTACAGGACGCCGGACACGCCGGACATCGCCATGTAGCCGAGGTCGCGCACCGCCCCGACGGCCTTGCGCGGCGCGGCGGCCGGGGCCTGGTGAGCGGCCCGCGGCAGGGACAGCATCATGACCGCGGCCAGGGCGAGGATGAGCGCGGTGCTGATCGGCATGGCGTAGTAGCCGGTCCGGTCACCGAGCGCCAGGGCGATCCCGGCCAGCATCGCGCCGCCGGTGAAGCCGACGTTGCTGGCGGTGCGCGCGTACGCCATGACCCGCACCCGCTCGGCCGGCGCGAACGCCGCGGCGGTGTACGCCTGGCGGCCCGCCGTGCCGAGGTTCTCCGCCAGCGCGACCGCGACCACGACCGCCACGAACGTCGCCACCCCGCTGATGGCCGGGTACAGGGCGTACGCGCACGCCTCGGCCACGGTCCCGACCAACCACACCCGCACCCCGCCGAACCGGTCGGCGAGCTTGCCCAGCGGGATCGTGAGGACCAGCGTGGTGACCGCGGCCGCGGACAGGCCGAGGCCGACCTGGGCGGCGGACAGGCCGATCGCCTGGGTGAAGAAGACGACGCTGACCGCCGCGAACGCGCCCGACCCGACCGCGTAGAGCATGGAGATGAGCGAGAGCCTGCGCGCGTCGCCGCCCGGTGGGATCAGCTGGCTCAGGAGCCTGGAGAGGAGCATGTCGGTACCTATCTGTTGCGGTTGCGGTCAGTTGCCGTGGCGACGGAGGAGAGCGCCGATCTCGGCCGCGAGCGTGGCCGGGGCATCGCCGAGCAGGAAGTGGCCGCCGTCGGCGCGGGCGGACCAGCCGCCCCTTCCGTACGTCACCCACTCGGCGAGCACGCGCTCGTCGTGCAGCGGATCACCGATGCCGCCGACGGCGACCACCGGCACGTCCAGGACGGCCGGTGCGGTGCCGGCGATCGAGTGCAGCGCGGCGACGTCGGAGCGCAGCACCGGCAGCACGAGCTCCAGCAGCTCTTCGTCGGCGAGCACGGCCGCCGGGACGCCGCCGAGGCGGTCCAGTTCGGTGAGGAACTCGGTGTCAGCGGCATCGACCCAGGCCGCGCCGTTCAGGAACGTGCTCTCCGGCGGTGAGGCCGCCACGACGCCGGCCAGCCCCACCGGGGCGCCGTCGCCGAGCAGCCCGGCGACGGTGACGGCCAGGGCCGCGCCGAAGCATTGCCCGATCAGGACGACGTTCGGCGCGCGACGCGGATCGGACCGGACGGTGGCGGCGACGTCCGCCGCCAGTTCCCCCATCGCGCACACCGGCTGTTCGGCCAGGCGCTGCTCACGCCCGGGGAGCCGGATCCCGACGACGTCCCAGCCGGGTGGTGCCGCCAGCGCCAGCGCGCGGGCTGTCGCGGCGCCGCCACCGGCGTGGGGCAGGCAGTAGACCGTCACGTCGGCGCCGCCGTCCGCGCGCCAGCGGGCGGTACGCCGCTCGATGTCGATGTCTTCAGGCATGGTCGCCTCCCCGCGCCCCGATCGGCTCCGGCACGCGCGTCGCCCGCGGGGCGGCGTGCAGGAGCTCGCCGAGGCGGCGCAGTGTCGGTTGGAGATAGAAGTCGCGCGCCGACACCTTGCGGCCGTGGTCGTTGCGCAGCGCGGCGAGCATCGCGGCGAGGCTGAGCGAGTCGCCGCCCAGCACGGTGAAGTCGTCGTCGGGTCCGATGTCGGTCCGGCCGAGGGCCTGGCTCATCACGACGAAGGCGAGCTGCGCCGGGTCCGCCGCCGGTCCGGGCACGTCGACCGTCGGCGGGGTGCCCGGCGGTGCGCTGGTGGTGCCCGGCGTACGCCCGTCGGCGAGGGCCGCCAGGGTGCGGGCGTCGACCTTGCCGACCTGGGTGAGCGGGAACTGCGCGACGGACACCCACAGCGACGGCACGGCGTAGCCGGGCAGCAGACCGCTGACGTGCTCCCGGACGCGGTCGAGAACCGACGCGGGCAGGGGCGGGGTCACCGCGGCCAGCAGCCGCCGGCCGGTGGCGCCGTCGACCGCCGCGACCACGGCGTCGTGCACCGCGTCGTGCTCGGCGACGGCCCGGGTCACCTCGTCGAGTTCGATCCGGTAGCCCCTGATCTTGACCTGCTGGTCGTTGCGTCCGAGGTAGCGCAGTCGGCCGCGCCCGTCGAGGCGCACCATGTCCCCGGTGCGGTACAGCCGCTCCGGGATGTCGGGTGACAGCCGCCCGAACCGTGCGGCGGTCTGCTCCGGCTGGTCGAGGTAGCCGTCGGCCAGTCCCCAGCCGCCGGTGTACAGCTCGCCGACCGCGCCCGGCGGAACGAGCCGGCCGTCGGCGTCGAGCACGTGCACCGAGGTGCCGGGCAGTGGCCGGCCGATCGGCAGCGGGTCCTCGACGTCCTCGGCCGTGTCCACGTGGTGCACGGTGGTGAAGGTGGTGTTCTCGGTGGGCCCGTAGCCGTTGGTCACGAGGATGCCGGGATGGGCGCGCAGCAGCGCCCGGACGTGCTCGGGTGACACCACGTCCCCGCCGGTGAGCAGGTGCCGCAGCCCCGCGAAGTCCGCCGGGCACTGCTGCGCCATCAGCCGGAACAGGCCCGAGGTCAGCCAGGCGGTGGTGACGGCCCGTTCCCGCAGAAAGCCGCCGAGCTCGTGCGGGGTCACCGGGCCGGCGGGGAAGACGTCGATAGTTCCCCCGTTCAGCAGCGGCGCCCACAGTTCGAGGGTGCTCGCGTCGAACGACAGCGGCGCCAGCCGCAGGAAGCGGGTGCCCGGCCCCGCGTCCACGAAGCCCGGACGGTGGGCCAGGTGCACGACCGCCGACGCGGGGACGGAGACACCCTTCGGGGTGCCGGTCGAACCGGAGGTGAAGACGACATAGGCCGCCCGGTTCGGGCTCAGCTCCAGCGGTCCGGCCCCGGGGCCGCGAGCGAACCCGGCGGTGGGCACGGGCACCGCCGGCGCCGACGTCATCGCGGCCAGCCGGGCCGCGTCGGCGTCGAGCGCCAGGACCGCGGCCGGGCGGGCCGCGGCCGCGATCGCCGCCAGGCGCGCGTCGGGCCAGGCCGGATCGACGGCGGCGTACGCGGCACCGGCCCGCACGACACCGAGAACCGCCACGACCTCGCCGAGCGAGCGCGGCAACGCGAGCAGCACGGTGTCGCCGGGGCGCACGCCCGCACCGGTCAGCCGGGCAGCGAGCGTCCCGGACAGGTCCAGCAGTTCCTGATAGGTCACCTCGCGACCCGTCTCGTCGCGGACGGCCACGGCGGCCGGGGTCAGCCGCGCCCGTCGGGCGAACAGGACCTCGAGCGGCTCCTGCGGCGCGTGTCCTGCCTCGGCGTTGACCTGCGCGAGCCGTGCGCGCTGCGGTGCGGTCACCGCGCGCAGGTCGGCCAGGGGCATGCCGGGACACCGTGACATCTCCGGCAGCAGGGACTCCAGGCTGTCACGCAGGGCGCAGGCCTCGGTCAGGTCCAGCACGCCGCTGCTCCAGGACATGGTCGCCGAAGCCGTGCCGTCGGCCGCCACGGTGACGTCCAGCAGGAGGTCGAGCGGTTCGTCGCAGGCTTCGACCACGACGGCCGTGACCCCGCCCGCCGTCCACCGGCGTTCGGCTTCGTCGGACAGCTGGATGCCGAACTGCGCCCAGGGGAAGCGCCGCCCGTCGGGCACCAGGCCGCCACGGGTCAGTTCGGCCTGCCGCGGCGGCCGCAGCCGGCGGGCGTGCCGGAGCCAGGACCCGGCCGCGTCGACCAGCTCACCCGCCGTGCCGACGCCGTCCAGGATCACCTCGACCGGGCAGAGCTCGCCACCCGTGTCCGCCCGGAAGGGCAGACGCACCGCGAGCGCCTGGCGGTGGTGGCCGGTGTAGCGCGCCAGCACCACCGCGAACGCGGCCAGCAGCCGGGCCGCGACGTCGGCGCCGACGAGCGCGACGTCGGCGACCGCGAGCGCGGACCTGGTCACCGGGAGCGGGCTCGGACGCCGGACGTCGGTCGGCAGTTCGATGATCTGCGGCAGGCCTGCGGGCCACGTGCGCCACCGCGTGGCCGCATCCGATGCGGACGGCGTGACCGGTGCTCCGGCAGGCGGGGTCAGGTCGTGGCCGGCGAGGTGGTCCACGGTCGCGCGCAGCACCCGGTCGGCCGTCGTACGGTCGGAGCGCGCGGCGATCACCAGGACACCGTCGCCCTGGCCGGCACGCAGCAACCGGATCGACAGGTCGGCGGCGTCCGGTGCGGCCAGCCGGCTCGCCTCGGCATCCTGGCGGCCGAGTTCTGCCGCCTGCGCCCGGTCCCCGCCGACGTCCAGGTCGGCGATCCGCAACGCCCCGGCGGCACCGCGCCCGGCGGGCAGCAGCCCCAGGGCGGCAAGCCGGGCCGGCAGCCCGTCGAGCGTCCCGAGCACCGTCCCGGTCACCAGCACCACCCGGGTCCGGACGAAGGGGAAGTCGTCCCCGGTGGACTCAGACATCCCGGCTCAGCTCCTCGTCGTACGAGCTGAACAGCGCTGCCAACGTCTCGATCACCTCGGGCCGGCCGACATCGGAGGCGGCCAGCCCGTCGACCGGCTGGGCGTGGAAGCGCGGCGGGTTCAGCGCGCGCCACTGCTGCAGGCCGACCTCGTCCTCGTCACCGGCGGTGTAGACGACGGCCAGCGGGACGGCCACGGTGTGGGGCTGGTACTGCGCGGCCGCGTGCCAGTTGTGGACGTACACCATGACCCGGGCGGCGAACTCGTCGAACGTCGCCTCCACGATCCGGGGACTGCCGACCACCTGCTCGAACAGCTGACGGATCTGCTCCTGCGCGGGAGCGTCTGACGCCTCGCCGAGCTGCGGCAGGCCCGCCATCCGCCGGATGTCGTCGAGGCGGTGCTGCAGCCGCTGCGCGACGGTCAGCTGCTCCGGCTGGAAGCTGCCGTTCAGCAGGGTCACCGAGGCGGCCCGCAGGCCGTACGTCCCGGCACGGGCGGCCATCTCGATGGAGGCCAGGCCGCCGACGCAGGAGCCGACGAGGTGCACCGGACCGGTGACGCCCTCCGCGGCGAGCGCGGCCAGCAGATGATCGGCGATCTCCGGCATGGTCTGCAGCGGCGCCGCCTCCGCGTACGATCCGCGGGACACCAGCCCGATCACGGGCCTGCCCAGCCGCTCGTCGGCCAGCGCGCTGATCCAGCCGAGGGTGCCCGACGTGCCCGGGGCGAGGACCATCGGCACACCGCCGGCCGGGCCGGCCTGCAGGCGGTACGCGTAGCGCTCGCGCCAGCCGTCGTCGGCGGACCTGAGCTGCCGGGCGATACCGGCGATGGTGGGGGTCTCGAACACCACGCGCAGCGGGACCTTGCGGCCCACGGCCTCGCGCAGGTGCGCCATCAGCGCCGAGGCGTCCAGCGACGTGTAGCCCAGTGCGAAGAAGTCGTCGTCGACGGAGGCCGGCACCCGGCCCACGGCATTGCGCCAGGCCGAGGCCACCAGCCCTTCCACCGCGTCACGTGCCCCGCTCATCGGTCGTGCTCCTCTCCATGGCCGGTCTGGCTGTTCATCTGGTCCACCGATCTGCGTTCGCCTCGTGGATCTCGACGAGGATCTGCCGGAGCGAGGTGCCGAGGCGCCAGTGCGGGAAGTGCTCCATGAACTTGCGGTTGTTGGTGATCCACCATCTGCGGTCGCCTTCGCGCTGTCCCTGCGCGAAGCTGACCTGCATCTCCAGCCCGGTGATGTCCTGCGCGAGCGCGATCACCTCGAGCACCGAGCACGAGTTGGCCCGGCTGCCGCCCAGGTTGTAGGCCTCGCCCGGGCGCGGATCCGCGATCACCGCGTCGAACGCGGCGAGCAGGTCGGAGGTGTGCAGGGCGTCGCGGACCTGCTTGCCGCCGAATCCCTTGATGACGTACGGGCGGCCCTCCATCAGCGACCGCAGGACGAAGCCGGGCATGCCGTGCTGCATGGTCGCGGCCAGCTCCGGCCCGCACACCAGGCCGCTGCGCAGCACCGCCGTGCGCAGGCCGTAGTAACGGCCGAACTCCTGTGCCATCACGTCGGCGGAGAGCTTGCTCACCCCGAACAGGGTGTGCTTCGTGTGGTCGATGGGCGCCGTCTCCGGTGTGCCCTCGTAGTAGGGGTGCTCCGGCGGCAGGTCCCAGCGGCTCTCGCGTTCGACGAACGGCAGCGAGTTGACGTGGTCGCCGTACACGGTCGAGCTGCTGCAGTGGATCACCACGGCGTCCGGGCAGTGCAGGCGCGCGTTGTCGAGCACGTTGAGGGTGCCCACGGCGTTGATGTCGAAGTCGGTGCGGGGGTCTTCACCGGCCCAGTTGTGGCTGGGTTGCGCCGCGGCGTGCACCACGACGGTGACGTCGGCGCCGTAGCGCTGGAAGATCCGGTCGAGGGTTCCCCGATCCCGCACGTCGACCTGGCAGTGCGTGTACGCCGTGCCGAGGTCGCGTTCGAGCTTGACCAGGTTGGGGCGGACGGAGCCGTCCGCGCCGAAGAACGTCTCCCGCATGCAGTTGTCCACGCCGACCACGTGCATGCCGCGGGCGGCGAAGTGACGCGCGGCGGCGGAGCCGACCAGGCCCGCCGCGCCGGTGACGACGGCGACGCTCATCGGGTCACCGCCGGGTCCGGCGCGACGGCGACCGTCGACTCGGCCCACTCCCGCGCCTGTTCGAGGCTGACCGCCGTGTTGACGTTGTGCGCGCCGGCCACGCCGAACGTGGCCACCGCCGTCCCGGCGGCGATGCGGTCCGCCACGAACCGCGTGAACGACAGGCCTTGCTCGATCGCCCGCGGCATCTGCGCGACTTCGGCGGGCGTCCAGTGCCACAGCCCGCAGGCCATCAAGGCGGTCGGCTCGATGTCCCGCCCGAAGCGCCGCACCCTGCCCCGATCGTCCACGCCGACCCACTGGATCGGGTAGTCCCAGCGCGCGGGCGGCGCGGCGGTCGCGAACGCGAAGCCTGCGTCGGCGGGCAGCCGCCCGCAGAACTCCACGAACCGGCCGACACTGCCGGGCTGCACGAAGGAGTCGCCTTCCACCACGGTCACGGCCGTGCCCGCGGCACTGGCGACAGCGTGCACATCCCGCAGGTATCCAGTGGGCGAGGAGAACTCCACCGCGACGCCGAACTCACGGCACAGCGCCGCGGCGCCGGCATCGGCCTCACGCAGCACCACGCTGGTGCGGGCCAGCGCGTCGGCGCCGGCGAGATCCCGCAGCAGCCACCACAGGATCGGCCGTCCGGCGATCAGCTCCATCGTCTTGTGCGTGGTCGCGGCGACCGGTGCGAGCCGCGAGCCCAGTCCCTTGGCGAGCACGACCACCGGCGTGGTCGCCGCCCGGTCGCCGCGGCGCTCCGATTCCTCGATGGAGGCGATCCGGGCGATCTTCGGGATGGACCGGGCGGAGTCGAACCGGTGGCCTACCCAGCTTCGTACGAGCGAGCGGGCTCGCTCGGACGGGGTGAGGTTCGCGGCGAGGGCGAGCACGTTCGCGTCGGAGTGGCGGCGTGCCTTCTCCACGCTGTACTCGTCGGTGCAGCGGGCGGCCCGGATGCCGGGGAACTTGTTCGCCACGATGCTCATGCCCAGGCCGGTGCCGCACACCAGCACCACCGACGCGTAGCCGCCGCCGTTGAAGGCGGTGCAGGCCGCCGCCGCCAGGTCGGGGTAGTCGTGGCGGCCGGAGCCTGCCACCAGCACCGTCTCGTAGCCGTGGGCGCCGAGTTCCTCGACGATCGCTTCGGACAGCGGCGCGCCGAGTCCGTCGTAGGCCAGCAGAATCCGCGCCGTCATGCGGTCAGCTCCTGTTCTTCCGTGGTCGAGGTGGTCGATGGGGCCGCGCCGAACCGATGCCAGCGGGCGTGTGTCTCACCGGCTCGGAAGGTGCGCAGGCGATGCTCGAACTCCGGCCTGACGTGCGGGTTCGCCTCCAGCAGCGACACCACGGAACTCACCACCTTCAGTTCGCGCAGCCGGTGGAACGTCGGGAACCCGGACCAGTCCCGCACGTCGCTTCCGTACGCCTGCGCGAACTCGCGTTGCGCGGCGGTGCCGCCCTCGAAGTGGTAGGACCCGGTCGCGACGGGGATGAGGTCCCACACCAGCGGGCCGACGGCGATCCGGTCGAAGTCGCACAAGATCGGGCCGTCGGCGCCGACGATGACGTTGTCGACGTTCGCGTCGCCGTGGATCAGGCCGTGCGGGACGTCGTCCGACAGCGCCAGCACGGCCGGCTCCAGCTCGTCGCATTCGTCGAGCAGGAAGCGACGGTCGTCGTCGGTGAGGCCGACCGCGTCTCGTACGCGCTTGCGCACGTCCTCGACCGGGTCCCACCGCGGAAGGTGGTCCGGCGGGCGCATGGCGTGCAGCCGGCGCAGCAACCGGGCGAGGTCGGCCGAGGTGCCCTGCCGTACCGGCGGCACGTAGTCCCACAGCGAGGCGAGCGCGCCGGGAACCGCGACCGGGTTCTGCAGGCCCTGCTTGAGCCGGACCGCCGGGTATCCGTCGTCCGCCAGCCAGGTGGCCACGCGAACGACCTTGTGGACGTTCGCGGCCAGCGACGGTGATCCGGCGACCCGGGCCACCACCCCGGCGTTCGGCAGCAGGAAGGTGGCGTTGTTGTAGAACTTGACCAGCTGGGCGTGGTCGGCGTCGATGCCTGCCGCCTCGGCGATCGCCCGCAGCGCGGTGTACGCGTCGGACTCGAGCGTGGCGCCGGGCGACACCGGTGCCGCGACGGATACGGAGACCGACACGTCAGACCGCCGTCATCGCGCTGCGGGCCGGGTCTGCCGCGACGAACCCGCGGTATCGGGCCGCGATCGTCGCCAGCTCGGCCTGCGGTGTGGCGGGCACGTCCGCGATGGACGACCACTTGCGTGCTGGGGTCTGCGACCGCGGCTCCACCCGCCAGTGCAGGTGGTCGATCGGCTCACCGCCAGGAGCACCTACGTACTGCGAAATATGGTAATAATTGGCCTGCGCGCTCGACATGGTCGCGTCCACCATGAGCCGGACCATCAGGTAGAGCTCGGTCGCCTCGTCATCGGCGAGGTCAGCCGGGTCGAAGACGTGACGCCTGGGCACCACGAGGGTCGTGCCGAGATGCTGCTGCCGCGACGGCACGAGCGCGACGGCGTGCGTCGTGGACGCCACGACCGGCCAGTCGGTCTCGCGTCCGGTCACCTTCGCGCACACCGCGCATGGATCGGACAGCCGGGTTCGGTACTGGAAAGACACAAGACACCTGTTCTCAGGGCGAAAGAGGGTCAGCCGGCGGATCGAACAGCGAGGCCGGACGGCACGAATTCGAGGATCTGGCGTGCGATCTCCCACCGCTGCTCGACCGAGGGCAGCGGAAGGTCCTCACTGGCGACGAAGGAGTATTCGGCGTCGAGATAGCGCGGGCAGACGTGAGTGTGCACGTGGTTGAACCGCGCCTCGGGCATCCGGCCGCCCTGCCAGACGTTGATGCCGTCCGGCCGGTACGCCCGGGTCAGCACCTCCGCCATCCGCTGCACCAGGCGGAAGTGATCCGTCGCCTCTTCGGCGGTCAGCTCGGCGATCGTGCTGGTGTGGCGCCGGGGCACCACGAGCAACGCACCGTGCGAACGCTGGTGGTTGGCCAGCGCGGCGATCGTGTGAGCCGACTCCGCCACCGGAATCCAGAACTCCTTGCCCAGCACACGCAGGCAGAGAACACACTCATCCATGGGACTCCCCCGTCAGTCGAATCTCCGCTATGCCGCCGGTCGAGGGCGGCCATCGCGTGCCGGAAACGGCATCCGTACTTGTCCTGAGCAGGATTGATTCCGTCGGTTGCACACCGGCCCGCAGAGCCTAGGAGGTCCGGTCAACTTCAGTCAAGTTTTATTGCCAACAGGTCAAATCTCGGTAGGTGTCGAGGAAACAATGGGTCGCCGCCCCTCGGCCCCGACTCTGCACGGACATCGGATCAGGATCAGGCCGTGACGTTCCGTGGTTCGAACGAGACCCTCCGCAGCTCCCGGGACACGCGGATCCAGTGGCCGCTCGAAGGTTTGCCAATTTTTGACAGTAGTGGCATGATTCGCGAAGTCGGCAGCGATTCGTAGGGGTGGTATGGCCGGTGGAACAGCCGGAGTTCGGTGCGCACATCAGGAGCCTGCGGCAGGCCCGGGGCCTGTCCCAAGCAGAGGTCGCCGGATCTGCCATGTCCATCAGCTACCTGTCCCGGATCGAGTCCGGGGCACGGCCGCCGACCGCCAAGACCATCGACTACCTGAGTGAACGGCTCGGAGTTCCGGTCGCCGCCCTCTCCAGCCCGCCCGCGAACCCGCTGCTGAAACTGATCGCGTTGATCACCTCGGGCGACCTCGACGACGCGACCGTCGCCCGGCTGCGCGACGCCGTCGCCGACGACGACATCGAGCCCGAAGTGCGTTGGCAGGGCTACTGGCTGCTGGCGGACGCGCTGGCCCGGCGAGGGCTGCTCGCGCAGGAACGCGAGGTGTTGCGCTCCGTCGACGAACTCGGTGACACGATCAAGGTGCCCGAGCTGAGCGCCCGGGTATGCACGCGGCTCGCCCGGTGCGAACGCTCCCTGGGCAACGTGGCGGAGGCCCACCTGCTCGCCCAGCGGGCGCTGCAGACGGCTCAGGACAACGCCTTGGCGGTGCCGGACATCGCCCGGCCGCTCATGATCCTCATCTCGGCCGAAGCGGAGCTCGGTCGGCTGCCGAAGGCCCGCGAACTGGCCGACCGGCTCACCGAACTCGTCGCCGGCACATCAGGAGTGCTGCGAGTCGAAGCGCTCTGGACGACGGCGCAGGTCAGCATGCGCCAGGGTGACATCGCGGCGGCCCGGCAGGCGATCGAGTCGGCATTGGACGTGCTGAGCAGCCACGACGACCTCATGCTCTGGCTTCGGGTGCGCCTCGCCGCGGCTTCGCTCTACCTGCAGGTGTCCCCGGCCGACCCGGCCGCGGCCGCGCGTCGGCTCGACGAGGCCGAGCCCGCGGTGCAACTCATCGGCCGGCCGCTGCACGACGAGGAGTTCCGGCTGCTGCGGGCGGCCGTCGCGTTCGAGCAAGGTGACCTGCCCACCGCGCAGGCACTCTGCGACCGGCTGGAAGACTCCCACGAACACCTGACCTTCCGCGATCAGATCCGGCTCGGCGTGCTCGCGAACCGGCTGCGCATCATGGCCGGCGACCGTGAGACCGGCATCGCCAACATCAGCGAACTGGCCCAGCGCACCCAGGAAGCCATGAACATCGACCTGACCGCGGAGATCTGGCGCACCCTCGCCGAGACCCTGGCAGCCACGCCACCGGCCCGGTAGACAGCCGAGCGCGGGCCGGGCCCACCGCCAGCGGCCGGCTCGGCCCGCGCGGGGCGTTGGTGCGACCGCCCCCGTGGCGGCGCCGTATTCGGCTAGGTCAGACCGCGACCAGGCGGTCGATACGGCGATCAGGGCCAGTCGATGTTGGCGCGCGGGTCGATCTCGGGGCCGTCGGCGAGCACGACCGACGTCGGCTGAACGGGCTCCTGCGGCTCGGTGGTCGCGCCGACGGCGACCGCGAACACCGCGGCGAGCGCGGCGAGACCGCCGACCAGCAGCAGGCGTGCGTTGTTGAACATGGGTTTCCTCCGTGGGGATGGTCCGTCAGGCCGGTGCTCCGCCGACCCGACCGGCACGGTAGCGGACTTGCCAACACGGCGCAAACTTGAGCCCGCCAATTGTCAATCTTGGCAATACGCTTCGATGCCTGGTGAGGACGCTATGGGCAGACCCGCACAAACGGTTCACCGGAGCCGTCAGCGATCGACGAGACCCTTGATTTGACAACGTTGCCGACTGCCGCCGACCGTCATGTACGGGGGTTGGTGAGTCGCCGCAGAAGGCGTGGCAGCGCTCCGTCCGGCGGTACCCAGACATGTCTGTCGGCGAAGGGGCAGACATAGACGGGGTCGAGGTGGTGTACGAGACCGCGCAGCCCGGGAAGGTCGAGTTCCCGGGCGGACCAGTCGTACAGCCGCTGCAGCCGCGGCTGGATCACGCCGTAGTCGAGCAACCGCCCCAGGCGATGCTCGTGGGCAGGTAGGCCTGCAGCTCCGCCGCGGACGGGTAACGGCCGGGGAGGACGCGGCCGAGCGACAGGAACACACCACCGAGCAGCCTGCCCAGAACGGGTAGCCGCAGTTCCTGGCCTACCGGAAGTCACTGCTGCAGGCGCTGGGCGTCGACCACACGGAGGGATGACCATGCTGCACCTCAACGCGTTCCTGATGGGCAGCTCGTTGCCGCGGTGTGTCGCCCGCGCTCGCCGTTCGCTACCAGGCTTCGCTCCACGTCGTCGCCGTCAACGAATGGCTCTGAGCCCGCGCCCGAACATCACGCTTCCGCGCTCACCGCGTCAGCCAGTGTCAGCGCAAACGCCGGACCGGGCTTCGCAGGCTGCCACCCTCCGGTCAGCGCTTCGCGGATACCCGCAGCCACGGCCACCGGACGCACCGATCCGCCGAGGTAACCGATCCAGTTGCCCGGATGGGCATACGGCATGGACACGACCAGCACGGCACCCGGCTCCTCGGCCGCCAGCTCTGCCACGAACGTCAGCGGCGACCAGCCGTTGGCCTGGTTGTACGTCGGCCGACGACGTACTGTCCAGCGGAACTCGACGCCGTCGACGACGATGCGCCGAGATCCCTTGCTGGGCAGTGTCACTTGTTCGGGTAGACGTGGCAGGCGACGCCTTCCTCGACGTAGCCGTGCGTGGCGACCGCGTTGTCCCGCTCGGCCGCCGCGGTGGTGTAGAAGTGATCCCCGGTGGCCGGCTTGTACACCCGCAGCAGCGGAATGGTACCCGTGCTGGCAGTCGCGAACACCTGGCAGGCGACGCCCTCATCGACGTAGCCGAAGTCCGCGACCGCGTTGTCCCGTTCAGCGGCCGAGGTGGTGTACAGGTGATCCCGGCTGACAGGGTTGTACATCCGCAGCAGTGCCGTGGTGCTACCGGACGGCGTCTGGGGCGCGCCGGTCTGCGCAGAACTTATGCGTGACTGCACTGGATATCCCGATGAGGGCATGAAGCTCTCCTCCACCTCGGATGGAACTAATCGTCATTCATACGCGAGTCGCCGGACCCCGGCAACGGTCCTCCGGCTCGGATGTGCGGCCTTGCAGGTTCACACGAACCGGGTCTTCCCGTCTGTATAGCGGCCCGCGGATCCGTGCAGTGGTCTCGGGGAGCGTTCACCAGGAAATGGGCCAGCGGCTGCAGGCCGACGTCGTCGTTCCAAGTCTGCACACTCAGTTCGTCGGGCCGGTCGAATCGGAGCACGTGCAGGGTGGCCACCAACTGGTAGGCAACTCGCTGCTCTTGACACGCTCCGGGCACCGCAACCGGCGAGGCGGGCGGCCCTGACCCCGGCAGGTCGTCAACGAACATCACACGAATGACGGATCCGCCTCGGCACCCGGAATTCACGCTATTTGCGCCAGAGCCCGTGCGTGGAGAACAAAATCACCCGCCCACAGCGGGATCGACTGGTCAGGACGCGTGTCAGGTTGAGCAATAAGCCGAGCGAGCGCTGCTGTGCCGCCCTGAAGCATGGCCGGTGTTCGCTGTTCCCCTGCCGACTGCCCCACGGCGTTGTTGGTGGACCGATTCCAACCGTTGCCGACGGATTCCCGCAGCCCCCGCCGACCCGTCCCGCTCTTCGCTTCAGCCCTGCGTGACCGCCTCACCTTTCGCGAGCCAAAGGGCAACCCGTTCGTCGTTCTATCCGATATAGCCGGGTGGAGGTGATCTGCGGCCGGCGCTTCCGCCGGCCTCGGTGTCGCTTCCCACCATGCGCGTCGCGATCGTCGCGACCCGGGCCCGCCGTCCCGGCAGAGGAAGGAACACCTTCATGAGGCAACCACGACGCCTATTCGCGGCAGTCGCGGCGATCCTGCTCGGCACCACCGTCGCGGTCACCGCCGCCGCGCCGGCCGCCCACGCCGGCACCGTCAGCGACTTCACCCTCAGCTGGACGGCCTACCCCGCGGCCGACCAGATCCCGATGGTCAAGGCCACGATGACATCGGTCTTCGACGACGGCAACCACCAGGCCGTGTACAACGGCACCAGCTGCAGCGGCGGCAAGGGCTCAGCCAACCCCCTGTTCTGGTACTGCTTCGCCGCCACCGACGGCAGCAGCCTGCGCGACGGGCCGGAGGAGGACAACGACAAGGACGGCGTGCCTGATTACCCGTTCGACCCGAGCTCGTGGATTCCGCAGGGGATCACCAGTGTCTCCGACGCACTGGACGACGAGGACTGGAACGGCAAGAAGGGCCTGCTCGTCGGCTGGTACCACAGCGGCGACAACGGCATCCGGATCTCGGCGATGAACACGGCCACCCAACGGTACCGGCACCTGCTGCTTGTCAACCCGTACTGGAACGCCGCCCTGGGCCGATACGACTTCAAAGCCGTCGACGTGCACGCCGGCGGCATGGTCTGGTACGGCGACTACCTGTACGTGGCTGACACGTTCTGGGGCATCCGGGTGTTCTCGATGAAGCACATCTACGACCTCGGCGCGTCGAGCAACGGCACCACCACCTGCAGCGGCATCGGCTTCGTCGACACCAACGACAACGGGGTGCGCGACAAGTACTGCGCGGCGACCTACAAGTACGCCATGGTGCAGGTCGGCATGTGGCAGCGGCCCTCGGCCAGCACCAGCGGGCAGTTCTGCACCGGATCGGCGAACAACCCCCGTTTCTCGTACCTCAGTCTGGACCGCGCACCCACGCCGGACCGCCTGATCGTGGGCGAGTACTGCCCCAGCGGCCAGACCAGCAACGGACGTGTGGTCGCGTACAACATGAACAACGGCAGCACCGTCACCCACCAGCTCAACGACGGCGTGCCGGACGCGCACTGGACGCTGCCGGTCAGCAACATCCAGGGCGCGGCCACCAACGGCTCGCATTTCTTCCTCAACCAGAGCAAAGGCCACTCCAGCGGGGCGATCCACCGGGCCTTGGGCGGGGCAGGCAACGGCAACCAGATGACCGCCACCGCATCCACGCCGACCCCGATCGGCCCGGAGGACCTGAGCATCTGGCGCACCTCGGCGACGCTGTGGTCGGTCACCGAGCACCTTCACAGTGGCCAGCAGGGCCGCATGATCTATGCCATGGCCTGGACCACCTGGTGATCCGCCCGGGGGTGACCCGTTAGCGGGACACCCCCGTCCCAGGGCCTTCCTCAGATCCGCGTCCCAGAAACCTCGTCTCGCACAATGTGCCTGTATCGGGTGGCGGATGCGGCTGCTGATTGCACAACAGCATGCCGATCGACCCGTTAGGGTCTGATACAGCCGGTTTTCATGCGTTACGGGGGTGGGCTGTGCCGGGCCTTGATCGCTATCGGAAGTTCGCCGGGCTGCCGATGCCCGGCGGTTATCCCACGGCGGAGGCGTCGGCGCTACTGGACGACGAGTTGTTCTTCCAGCGTGCGGTGCAGGTGTACCTGTGGGCGCTGCCTGCGATGAACATGTATGCGATGAAGCGCGGCCTGGGCGCCCTGTCTGGTGGGGGCTACCAGGTGATGTCGGTGTTCGAGCAGCGGTTGAAGCCCAGCACACTGATCACGACCCCGAACTCGGATGTGATCTACGGGCTGGCGTTCGCCGACCTGGCCGCGACCGGCCCGCTGGTGGTCGAGGTCCCGCCACATGTGCAGGGTCTGGTCGACGACTTCTGGCACCGGCCCCTGACCGGCCCGGTCATCGACGGCAGGCAGTACCTCGGCGACATCGGCATCCCCGGCCCGGACCACGGCGACGGCGGCCGGTACCTCATCGTCCCGCAGGGCATGCATGATCAGATCGACACTGCCGGCTACTTCGCCTACACCTGCCCCACCAATGGGGTGTTCATCTTCATGCGCGGGTTCTTCACCGACATCGACGACCTGAAGCCGGGCGTGGCCGCCGTCGAAGGCATCACCATCCGCCCACTCGCGGGCCCGGCGCAGCCGATGCAGTTCCGGCACGTGTCCGACCTTCCCGCCGACGCCCTGTTCCCCGCCGACGGCTCCTACTTCGACCTGCTGGCCGAGTTCGTCCAGGGCGAGCAGCTCGACGCCGTCGACCCCTACATGCACGGCGTCGCCGCCGCGCTCGGGATCGTCAAGGGCAGCGCGTACGCCCCGTCGGCGCACCAGCGCGAACTGCTGGACCTGGCGGCCAGGACCGGCTGGCGGATGGCCAAGAACATCGCCGGCAACTTCGATCGCGAACACAACGCCCTGTGGTGGGCCGACCGGCACTGGGTCGCCCACGCCAAGACCGAGCAGGACGACTTCTGGCACACGCTGCTGGACGAGCAGTGGCGCGACCGGAGCACCGGGCACAACGACGTGAACGCCAAGGCCCACATGTTCGTCAACGCGTACTCGATCAGCACCGGCATGATGTCGTCGATCCCCGGCATGGGCGCCAAGTACGCCGCCGCGTACAAGGACAGCGGCGGGCAGTTCCTGCACGGGGACCGGACCTACCGCATCGACCTTCCAGCCGGACCGCCGGTGAACCTGTTCTGGTCGGTGACGCTTTATGACGCCGAGACCGCCGCCGGCGTCGACGTCGACGTCGACGTCGACGTCGACGGGCAGACCTACCCGTCGCTGAACTCGATGAACGACCTGGTCTGCAACGACGACGGCTCGGTCACGCTCTGGATCGGCCCCGACGGCGGCGGAGGGCCCAACCTGCTGCGGACCGTGCCCGGCCGCGGCTGGTTCAGCCTCATCCGCTGGTACGGGCCCACCGAGGCGTTCTTCGACCGGCAGTACACCCCGGGCGACTTCGTCCGCGCCGACTGAGCCACCAACCCGTCCATGACGACCACCAGCACCACCACCGGGGGCGACAGTGAACAGGACCACGACGATCCCAGCCGAGGTCACGGCCCCGGCGGCCGGTGTCCTGATGCACACCGGGTACGCCCAGGCCGTGGCCGGGATGGCGTACCTGTGGGGCTGGCCGATCATCAACATGATCAACCGGCGTGCCGCGGTCACCCAGGCGCCGCACCCGGGGCTGCTCAACGGGGTGCTGCCCGTGGCCCCCCGCGGGCGGCTGGGAATGCTGCACGACTACATCGACCCTACCGAGACGTTCGTGACATGCCCCAACCAGGACGTCGTCTACGGGCTGGGCTACTTCGCCCTCGACGAAGAGCCGGTAGTCGTCCAGGTGCCCGACTTCGACGATCGGTTCTGGGTCTACGCCCTCTACGACGCCCGCACCGACCAGATCGGCGACCTCGGCAAACCCTACGCCACCCCACCAGGCTTCTACCTCCTGGCGGGCCCCAACTGGCAAGGGGCGACACCCGACGGCGTGCAGGCGGTCATCCGCACCACCACCAGCCTGGCCGCGATCGTCCCCCGGGTCTTCATGGACGACACCCCGCAGGACCGGACCGCGATCCAGCCCGTGATCAACCAGATCTGCTGCTACCCCCTGGCGGAGTTCGACGGCACCTGGAAGACCACCGACTGGGCGGCCTCACCGACGATCCCCGGCCCGCCCGCCGACAGCGAGGGCGAAACCACGTGGGTCGTGCCGGACAAGTTCTTCGACCAGTTCGCCCAAGCCCTCGACGAGGTCCCGCCGCTACCCGGTGAGCAAGCCCTCTACGACCAGTTCCGGCTGCTGCTCGACGCCGCCGGCAACAACCCCGACCTCGCCAAGGCGCTGGTCGAGACCGCCGAACAGGCCGAGCAGGACGTGATCAAACCGTTCTTCTGCTGGAACCACAACGGCCTGCCCGCCGGAAACGGCTGGAACCGCTCCACCCACAACGCGCAGTGGGGTGTGGACTACTTCAACCGCACCGGCACCGCCAAGTCGAACATGTTCGACAACCGCCCCACCGAGACCCAGTACTTCTACACCGACCACGACGGCGACGGCCAACAGCTCGTCGGCGCCCACCGCTACGAGATCACCTTCCCCGCCGGCCAGGAACCGCCGGTCGACGGGTTCTGGTCGCTGACGCTCTACAACGACCAGCACCTGTTCCACCCCAACGACCTCGGCAGGTACTCCCTGGGCACCAAGAACACCAACCTGCTGCGCGACCCCGACGGCGGCCTCACCCTGTCCGCCGGAGGACCACAACCGAAAGACGACCATGCATCGAACTGGCTTCCCGCGCCACAGGGACCGGTCAGCCTCTACATCCGCGCCTACTGGGGACAGCAGGCCATCCTCGACGGAACCTGGCAGCCCCCGGAAGTCCGCCGCATCACGTGAACCCCAGCCGCGACACCGCGCCGGTGCCGAGTTGGTCTATCACGTGCTGCGGCCCCCGCGAGGGCTGCGGCACGCAGTCTCTGCGATGCGTCATGAACGTGTCGCGACCCGCCACATCGCACCGCCGGCTGTCCGCCCCGAGAACAGCGCAGAAACTCGCCCAGTCAAGGTCGCCGGGGTGTGGTGTCACGTGTACCGGGCCGTCGACCGGCACGGGCAGGTCATCGACGTGCTCGTGCCGGCCCGCCGCGAGCCGACGCGGTTCGCAGGTTCTTGCGCCGGCTCAGCACGTCCGACGATCCAACAGCCCCCGCACCGCCACGCCAGGTCGGTCAGCGGTCAGGTGCGTCCGCAGGCGGCGCAGTGCAGTGTCAAGGTGGATGACGGCACGGTCATGGGGGTGGTTCCCGGGTCGGCGGCGGCGCGCAGGAGGGCGTCGGCGATGAAGAGGTCTTGCAAAGCGATGCCGGAGCTGTCGAACACGGTGATGTCCTGCTCGCTGCGGCGGCCATCGGCTCGCCCGTCCAGAACATCACCGATCGCGGTCAGCGTGAGGGTGCTGTCGGCGATCAGGTCGGCGACGTGCTGGGCTTCCCCGATACGCACCGCCTGTTCCGGCAGGTCGCAGAACAGCCGCGCCGCCTGGAGCAGTTCCCGGGGTAGTTCCTGCTTGCCGTGGGCGTCGGAGCCCATGCTGGCGACGTGCGTGCCGGGGCGCACCCAGGCGGCGTCGAACAGGGGCGCGGTGGCGGTGGTGGCCGTGACGATGATGTCGGCGGCACGGCATGCTTGTTCCGGCGCGGTGAGCCGGCCGGTGAGCCCGCGTGCGGCCAGGCGTTCCAGGAACGTCTCGCCGTGCTCCGGGGTGCGGGCGACGACGTGGATGGTGTCGATCGACCGTACGCGGGTGACCGCGGCGCATTCGTGGAGGGCCTGATGGCCGGTACCGAAGACGGTCAGGGTCGAGGCGTCCTCGCGGGCCAGCACGCTGGCAGCGACCGCGTCGGCGGCCGCGGTGCGGTAGGCGTTGACGACGCCGGCCTCGACCACCGCATCGATGCGGCCGAGGTCCTGGTCGAGGAGCAGGATCACCGAATTGTGCCGGGGCACACCGAGGTCGGCGTTGCCGGGCCAGTAGCTGCCGATCTTGACGCCCGCGAGCTGCTGGGAGGCGCCGGACTTGACGGTGAACCGGTTGCGGGGGTCGGACCCGTGGCCCAAGACCGCGGGGAAGACCTCGGACTGAGGGCGGGTGGCGGCGATGAGCGCGTCGCGGGCGGCGGTGTAGGCGAGGTCCTCGGTGACGAGGGCGGCGGAGTCCGCCTCGGCCAGGTAGCGCATGTCGTTCACCAGCCCGTGACCCGGGTCCAGATGTCCTGCACGGTCCGGGATCCGGGTTCGATCACGTGGTAGCGGTCGTGCTGGGCGGCGGTGGCGCAGGCGTGGATGGGCAGGATCCGTACCCGAGCGCCGATCGGGATGCCGGGCAACGGTGCGGTGCTGCCGGGCCGGATCGACAGGATGCCGTGTTCCTGGCTCGCGTCGCTCATCAGCAGGTCGTCGTAGAGGACGCCGTCGATGTCGGCGACCAGCCCGTACGCCTGGTCGACCCGCTGCCGGGCGGTGCCGCGGTCGCGGGAGGTCGCCATCCATCCGCCGTCGGTAAGGATCCAGCCCTTGTCCGGGCGCCGCCCGATCACCGTGGTCACCATACTCATCGCGAGATCATCGACGGTGCACACGCCGATGCCCGCCATCACCAGGTCGAAGAAGACGAAGTTGCCGGCCCGGACCTCGCTCACCCCGGTCAGGTCGGTAGCGAAGTGCGCCGTCGGCGTCGATCCGACACTCACCACCGGCACTCCGTGTCCGGCCGCCCGCAGGGTCTCGGCCGCCAGCACGGCGCAGCGGCGTTCGTTTTCCGCGGCCGCGCGCAGTGCGTCGTCGCCGTCGGCGAAGTACGACTCTCCGGCATGCGTCAGTACCCCGCGCAGGTCCGCGCCGCCGTCGCGCAGCGTCTGACCGATCGTGAGCAGGATCGGGTCGTTCGGCGCAACGCCGCCGCGGTGGCCGTCGCAGTCGACCTCGATCAGCGCGGGAATCCCCGCCATGCCGGTTCGGTCCGCGGCGAGCGCCGCCGCCTGCTCGACGCTGTCCAACAGGACGATCAGGTCCACGCCCCGCTGCCGCAGAGCCACCACCCGAGCCAGCTTGTGCGGTGCAATCCCGACCGCGTACAGGATGTCCCGGTAGCCGGCGTCGGCGAACGCCTCCGCCTCGGCCAGCGTGGACACCGTGATCGGCCCCGGCGTCCCGTTGTGGAGCAGCCTCGCCACCTCGACGGACTTCGCGGTCTTGACGTGCTGCCGCAGGCCGACACCGAGGCCGTCCAGACGGGTGCGCAACCGGCCTATGTTCGCCTGCACGACGCTGCGATCGACGGTGAGGAACGGTGTCTCCACGTCTTCGAGATTCATCACGGTTGCTCCTTAAACGCCGGCCGGATCATGCTCGGCGGATGTGTCCTTACGGCTGTCGGCGAGATCGGCGTAGACGGCGGAACGGGACACGCTCAGCCGTTCGGCGATGCGCGGCACCGCGTTGCGGACGGTGAAGACCCCGCGCTGGTCCAGGACGCGCAGCAGGGCCAGCCGCTCCGGCCGGGTCAACGTGCCGACCGGCTTACCGCGGGCCATCTCCTCAGCGCGGATCAGCGAGTCGACCACATCAAGGAAGTCATCGCTGAACGTGGTCACCGGCAACTGCGCGGCCGGCGCCCCGGCCAGCGCGGTCAACAGGTCGCCGGCCTGGCGCAGAGCGGTGACGTCGACGTTGACGCACAGGGCGCCGAACACATGGCCCCCGCTGTCCCGCAGCGGCAAGGTCGACGACTTGACGATCCGTCCATCCGGTGTCCGGGTCACGTAGTTGATGTCATTCGCCGCCGTGTCACCCTGCGCCAGCACCGCCAAGCCGATCTCGCTCAGCGCGCCGCCCACCTTGCGGCCGGTCACCGCGCCTGACACCGCCACGACGGACTGCTCACCGCGGCGATAGTCGTGCAGCACCACCTCACACGTCGGCCCGAACGTCGCCGCCAGCCCGTCGATAACAGGCAGCAGCGCAGACAGGATCGCGTCCGCACCCGTGTCAGTCACCCTGATTCGCCTTCCGCTCGCCTCCACCAACGGGACCTATAGTAAACGTCCAGCAGCTAGATGAAAAGTCCAGTGGATGTCGTCTGGGTCACCGCCCCCTCTGTGTCATCCCCAGGAAAGGGGTGACCTGCTGAAACTTGACCCGTGAGGGCATCCAAGGAGAACCACCCCCGTGACATCGCACCAACCGGCACCCGATCCTGAGGTGCCGGCAAAGCCCCGGACCAGGACATACCTGGCTTTTTACAAGGCGCGGATCCTGGCCGAGGACGAGACCCTCGACAAGGCCGGCAAGGGCGCGTTGCTGCGCCGCGAAGGCCTGTACACGTCGCTGATCGCGGCGTGAAAGCTTGTCAGAGTTATGGAGCAGGCCGTACGTGACGGCATCATCGCGCAACCCGGCGCGTGTCGTCGGCTGGCAACGCGAGTATCGGCTGGCAGAGGACGAGCTGGACGACCCGCGTTCGCTCGCGCCGCCGAACTGGCAGGCAGTCGCGACTCTCGCCGACGCACTCGCGAAACGGTCTCTCGGACGCTTCGCGGGCTGGGGCGAAGTCATCAAGTTCGCTGCTGGCACCGCGGCTCGGATCGGCGAGGTGTCAGGCACGCGCAAGGCGGACATCGACCGCGAGGCGCGGATCTGGACCGTGCGCCAGCAGACGACGGCCGCGCCGGGCGGCCTGGTCGACAAGGGGACGAAAGGCAAGCGGGCACGCCGAGTCCCGATCATCGAGGAGCTCCGGCCACTGGTCGCCGCTCGCATGGACTCGGCCGACGAGGACGAAACGCGTCTGTTCACCGGCCCGCGCGGCGGCCAGATCACCACGGCGGTACTCCGGGACGCAACGCACTGGGACGACGCCGTAAAGGAGCTGGGGCTCGAGCACTTACGCCGGCACGACCTACGGCACACCGGCCTCACGTGGATGGCGGACGCGGGCGTGCGCGTTCATGTCCTCCGCAAGATTGCCGGGCACGGCTCGCTCACCACGACACAGCGCTACCTACACCGACCGGCGGCAATCGACGCCGCCGGAGCGTCACCCAGCGCGCACCTGCCGAGTGTCGCAATGGCGTCTGGTCCGCCACTGGTCCCCCAGCGATCATGAGCGACCGCCACTGACTGCACCGATCGCTTCATAGACCAAGGGCCTTGACCAGCAGACATGTCGGTCAAGGCCCTTGTTTCGCACCGTCGGGCTGGCCGGATTCGAACCGACGACCCCTTGGCCCCAGGCAACGATCTAGGGCACTCAAGCTCAGCCAATAGGTGCGACTACCTGCGAATATCGTTCGGAGTCATTCACTGCTGTCCGCGCCTGTGCGCCCGGGTTGACACTCAGTTCGACACTCAGCCGCCGCACCCGAATGAGCAAGGTGGCGCAGCAGACCCGACAGTCACGGTAGGACTCCACATAGTTGATGGCTGACCCGCCACCGATCCCCGATGATGTCAGAGTGGACTGGCTTGGAACGATAACCACCGCGGTGGTCGGCGTCGTCGGCATCACGGCAACTGTCTGGGGAGGTCGCAGTGATCGCAGGGCACGGGAACGCACCTCCTGGCTGGACGAGAAAAGGCGCGCTTATGTGAAGCTCTTCGCAGCAGGCGATCACTGGGCTTTGCTCATTCGAGAATGCTCGCTCCCCGCACAGAAATCAGGCGATCAGCCCGGTGCCCGCGATCGAGCCCTGTCACAACTTCCTACGGCCTTGGTGGAGTTCAACACCGTCTTCTACGAGTTCGCACTAATCGCCAGTAAGGACGTTGTTGCACGCGCCGACGCCTTGTTCGATATTCTCAATGAGTTGTCCGATTCGCTCACGGATGGATCTCCGTCGGAGGGCTATCAGGGTCGACGAATTGTGATCGCCAGGCGGCTGCTACTTGACGCAATGCGTGCCGACCTCGGCGCAACGAAACTGTTGTCTGACAGCATGTAGGAAGTATCGATCTCTGAAGCTACCTGGTTCCTCATCTAGCTTGAAGCGTCCATTCGCGAATCTGGCTCTGCCCAGGACGCCTCACTGGTCAGATTCCGTGACGTAGCGGCACCACTGCCGGTCATCGAGATCACGAACGGACGCGTCAGGTTCTCCAGACGCTGAATGATCTCGTTCGCGGCGATGTCCTCGTCGCGTCCAGTCACCTCAAGTACAAAGACGCCTTTGCCCTGCTGGTCAACGATGAGGCCATCGCGCAGCCATAGGTCGACTCAGCGGGGCCGTGGACGGGGGAGATCGACAGGTGACCTTGTGAATGGGCTAACTGGTCGGTTCCATGCCATCGTGTCTTGGACACGCATCCACACAGAGGTGACGTGCGGCATGTCCAATCCGTACCACCAGGCACCGTCGTCGGTGTACTCGCACATGTACGCGTCCTCAGTGCCGAATAGACCCTCCTCGTGGTCGAAGAGCTCCTGGAATGCGGCAAGCAGCGGCGCGGGCAAGCGTCGGCGCGACCGAGGCGACCGCCCAGGCGGGCAGCGTGAGGTCGATGTCGAGAGCGCCGTCGTCGCCGACGGTCAGCGTGCTGCGGTGGAGGCCGTCGGCGACGTGGCGCAGCTCGGCGGTCTGTTCCCGCGTGATGTTGAGCGGGGCGCCCATCTGGTACCAGGCCTCGGCGACGTTCCCGTGCTCCCAGTCGAGGATCTCCACGGTGAGCTCGGTGCCCGGGCGCAGTCCCTCGACCCGGTGCCGGACGCGGCGCTCGGGGCCCATCTCGGCGAGGGCTCGCGTCTCGGCGTAGCCGTTGCGGGACGCGAGCCCCGTCGTGCCCATATCGGCGGGGTAGTTGTAGAAGATGGCCGACACGTCACCCGTCGCGGACGAGCGGGTGATGGCGCCGTCGGGCAGCTCGGCCAGGAGGCGGTCACCGAGGCGGTGGAGCATGGCCATCGCGTGGAACGTCGGCTTGTGCAGGCCGTTCTCGTTAACGAACCCGAAGCCTCCGTGGAAGGGGCCGATGCCGCCGCCGCCCTCCTCGAACACGTCGGTGAAGGTCCAGTAGGAGATCGAGTCGGCCAGCGGCGCGCCCTTGAGGAACGCCCGGACGATGTACGCGGCGGCGAAGAGCGTGTCGTGGATCGCGTCGCGGCTCGACGGCGAGGTCGACCACTCGGTGATGTGCAGCTCGGCATCCGGGTACGGGCTGTTCTCGATGATCGTGCGCAGGACCTGCAGGTCGACGTACGTGGCGTCCTTCTGGCGCGTGATCGCTTTGAGGTCGCCCAGGGAGTCCGCCGCGTAGTCGGTCGGATACAGGTGGGTGGAGAGGAAGTCGATCGGCAGCCCGCGCTGCGCGCAGTACTCGATCAGCTCGTGGATCCACACCGGCTGCCAGTCGAGCTCGTCGGGGTCGGTGGCCACCGCGGTCTCGACCTCGAGCGACGGGTCGTGGGTCTCTCCGGAGTAACGGGCGTCGGGGACGAACACGCTCGTCGACGGGCCGCCGACCCGCAGCCGGGGGTCGATGGCTTTGATCGCGCGCGCCGTGGCCTCGTATAGCTCGAAGTACTCGGTGCGCGTCCCGGTCCAGAAGTTGGGCACGAGGTTCGGCTCGTTCCACACCTCGAACGGCCACTGCCGCACCTCGTCGATGCCGTACCGCTCGATCCAGTGCCGCACGGTGGCGTCGACCAGCGCGACCCATTGGCCCATCTCCTTGGGCGGGCTGCAGTGCGCCTTCCACCAGAACAGCGTCTCGGTCTGGGTGGCGAGCTCGCGCGGCATGAAACCGAGCTCCACGAACGGGCGGGCGCCCGCGTCGAGGATTGCGTCGAACACCTTGTCGACATATGCGAACGTGTAGACCGGCTCGGGCAGCGGCTGGTTCGGGCCGAAGCCGCCGCCGTTGTCCGTCCGGTAGACGAACATGTCGTCGTGGAACAGGCCGTGGAAGCGCACGTGCCGGGCGCCCAGCACCTGGACGGCCTCGCGGAAGTGCGCCTGCCAGTCCGCCCGCAACGCCTCATTCGCGCGGCCAGCACCGACGCACTCGTTCCACACATGATGCAGCCGCACCTCGGCGGGTTCCTGTCCGTCGATCAGCAGGGCTGACGTCGCCTGCTCAGTCATGAACAGCTCCTTCCTTCCGTCGGTGAGTAGGGCTTGCGAGCCCGGTGGGGTCGCTGACACGGAACCAGTCCACGTCGACGTAGCCTCCGGGCTCGGCAGTGGCGTAGTTGAAGAGGGCGAACCGGTACCCGGTGAAGTGCGCGAGGTCGTATCGCATCCGCAGGGTGTCGCCCAGCCACGTCCAGTTGCTGCCGTCGTACGAGTACGCGAACGACGCCGTATCGACGGCATCCCGGAAGTCGACGTCAGCGCGCAGGTAGACGACGTCCGCCCGCAGCGGCACCGGTGCGCTGGTGAAGGCGATGACGCCGTCGCCGCCCGCCCGGCGCATCACCAGGCTCTTGGTCCCGCCCTCCATCGTCACGGCGATGTATCCGTACTTGCGCTGGTAGGCGGAGATACCTGCGACGTCCCCGTCCTTCATGTGCGAGACGTCCAGCGAGATGGCGCCGGAGCTCGCGGGTCCGAGCGTGCGTTGGGTGAGCGTGTTGCGCGCATCGAGGATGCTCGACGCGACGCTGCCCGTGGTCAGCCGCAGGTGTCCGGGCCGCTCGGTGAGCGACCAGAACCGGTTGTCCGGGTTGTGGTTCCACTGCCACTGGAGCCCCAGGTCCGACCCGTTCCATGCGTTCTCGGCGGACTCTGCCAGGAGGTCCGCGTTGGCCGTGTTCCAGTGGCCCGCGCGCTCGAGGAGGTTGTCGAAGTCGTCCGAGGCGACGACGGCGGCCCCGTCACCGGCCGTCCGTGCGGCCGCCGCGGGCGCTTGCGGATGGAGAGCGAACACCGGCCACCCGTCGTCGTCCCAGGTCACGCCAATGAGCTGAGGCGCACGACCCAGCGGGCCCTCGTCCTGGAACAGCATGGCGTACCACTGTCCGTCGGATGCCTGGACGACTCCTCCCTGGGCGACGCCGGTTCCGGGTCGGCCCCCGACCGTCACGCCCTGGCTGAGCACGACCCGGCCCTCCCACACGCCGCCGGCCGACTGCGGCGTCAGCGACGTCGACCGCCACAGCACCTCCTGGCGGATGCCACCCGACGGCCACTCGATCATGAAGACGTAGTAGTAGTCCCCGATCTTGTACGCGTGCGCGCCCTCGGCGTTCAGCCCGCTGGTCTGGTCGACGTCGGCGTCCTCGACGAGCCGAGTCGCCGGGCCGTCCCAGGCAAGGGTCCCGTCGTCGTGCCGCCGCAGCCTGCGCAGGTCGATCGACCCGCCACCGTAGACAAGCCAGACGTCGTCGCCGTCGAACAGCAGCGACTGATCGTGGGCGTACCCGTCGAGCACCGACCTGGTCCACGGCCCGTGCTCGATGTCGGGAGTCGAGTAGACGTACGTCTGCTGCGTGGTGAGGCTGCCGACCGACACGTAGTAGGTCCCGTCATGGAACCTGATGCTCGCTGCCCAGCTGCCCTGGCCGTACGCGTCCTGGCCGTTGCGCAGCGCCAGCGCGTCCGTGTCGTCGAGGATCGCCGCGGTGTACCCGGCGATGGACCAGTGCACCAGGTCGCCCGAGCGCATGATCGGGACGCTCGGCGCGAAGTACATGGTCGTGCTGACCATGTAGTAGCACCGGCCGTCGAAGATGACGTCCGGGTCGGGCACGTCCGCGAAGATGACGGGGTCGGAGACGTCTGCCCGCGCCCCGCCGCCGCGGATGTTCACCTCCGGTCGGTCCATCAGCGCAGCTCGAGCGCCACGGTGACGTAGGAGTGGGCAGGCAGCTCGACCTCGAGCCCCCGGGGGTGGGGGTGCACGCCGGCATGGTCGGTAGGGGCGACGGCGTCGAGCTGTTCGGGAGTGTTGTGCGCGTCGAGCGCCTTGGCGGTCAGCACCCGCGCGGTGTGCCCGACGACATCGCGGCCGCGCAGGTCCAGGACGAGGGTGCGGTCCGTCTCGGCGTCGAGGTTGGACAGCGAGACCAGGGCGGTGTCGCCCTTGACCGACGCGGACGCCGAGACGAGCGGCAGCTCGGTCGCGCCGACGGCGCGAGTCTCGACGCCGCGCAGGTGCACCGCGAGGGCGGCGGCGTCGTGGTGGCCGGTGTTCATGGCGAAGACGTGGTACGTCGGGGTGAGCACGAGCGCCCCGCTGTCGGGGTCGGTGAGGATCATGGCCTGCAGCACGTTGACGGTCTGGGCGATGTTCGCCATGACCACGCGCTCGGCGTGACGGTGGAACGCGTCGAAGTGCACGGCGGCGACCAGGGCGTCGCGCAGCGTGTTCTGCTGGTACAGGAACCCGGGGTTGGTGCCCTTCTCCACGTTCCACCACGTGCCCCACTCGTCCACGACCAGGCCGACCTTGCGGTGCGGGTCGTAGCGGTCCATGACCGTGGAGTGCCGGGTGAGCAGCTCTTCCATGCGCCGGGCGCGGGCCATGGTCACGTACCACTGGTCCGTGCTGAACCCGGTGGCGTCGCCCTTGTCCGACCACGGCCCGGCCATCGTGTAGTAGTGCAGCGACACGGCCTGGAACGGGCCCGCCGAACCGGCTCGGTCCGCTGCCAGGTCGTCGAACGAGCGCATGAGCGTCTCGGTCCAGTGCAGGTCGGCCTCGTTCGCGCCCGCCGCGATCCGGTACAGCAGGTTGCCGCCGTGGTTGCGGCAGTAGGTGGCGTACTGCCGGGCCAGCGACGCGAACTGTTCGGCGCGCAGGTTGCCGCCGCAGCCCCACGCCTCGTTGCCCAGTCCCCAGAACGGCACCCGCCACGGCTGCTCGCGCCCGTTCGCCCGCCGCAGCGCCGCCATCGGTGAGTCGTCCGCCCGGGTCAGGTACTCCACCCACTCCGACATCTCCGCCACCGACCCGGACCCCACGTTCCCCGACACGTACGGGTCCGCACCGAGCAGCTCGCACAGGTCCATGAACTCGTGCGTGCCGAACGCGTTGTCCTCCACCACGTCGCCCCAGTGCGAGTTGACCATCCGCGGGCGGCTCTCGCGCGGGCCGACGCCGTCACGCCAGTGGTAGTCGTCGGCGAAGCAGCCGCCCGGCCAGCGCAGGTTCGGGATCGAGATTGCCCGCAACGCCTCGACCACGTCCGAGCGGATGCCCCGAACGTTGGCGACCGGCGAGTCCTCGCCCACCCAGAACCCGCCGTAGATGCACCGCCCCAGATGCTCGGCGAAGTGCCCGTACACGTGCCGGCTGATCGTGGCGCCGGGCAGGTCGAGGTCGATCACTGCGATCGTGCTCGTCGTCATTGTCTTCCTATCGGCTGCGTGGTCCGTCATTGCAGACCCCAGCGAGGAGCTCGCGGAGGCCAGACCCGCATCGGGCCGGGGGCACGGTTGCCCCAGGTCGACAACGGGATCGCTGTTACCGTTCGCTCGTCGCCGAGCTCGGTGGCGGTGTCGGGGCCGTAGAGGCCGTCCGCGGCGTCGTTGCGCTGCTGCCAGGCTGTCAGCGGACCGCCGACAAGGCGTACGGCCGGGATCGGCAGCGGCCGGTGCTGCGTCCCGGCGAGCGGGGATGCGGGGACGGCGCGCAAGGCGGACGTGCGTGCAGAGGTGCTCACAGCTTGGTTCCCTTCGACCGAACCGGGCTAGAGGGGCGCGCGGCGTTCCGCGCGTGAGTGCACGGCCCTAGGCGCCACCGCGGGTGGAGCCACGCACCACGAGACTGACGGGCGCGACGACGTGCTCGGCCGGGCCGGTCCAGCCCGCCATCTGCCGGCGCAGCAGACCCACCGCGGTCTCGGCGACACCTTCATGGTCCGCGTCGACGGAGGTGAGGCCAGGCGGGACGAACCTCGCCATGTCGAGGTTGTCGAACCCGGCGAGCTGGACGTCGACGGGCACCCGAAGCCCGCTCTCTGCCAGGGCCGCGATCGCGCCGAGCGCGATGACGTCGGTGACGGCAAAGACGCCGTCGAAGGGCAGACCGGACGCGATGACGTCGAGCAGGGCATCGCGTCCGGCCGCCGACGTGTAAGTGGGGACGGGCACCACATGGCGTGCGTCGACATCGAGGCCGGCATCGCGAAGTGCGCGCTCCCAGCCAGCGCGGCGGTCCGACGACATCATGTGCGCGGTGTCGAACGTGCAGCCCAGCGCAAGGATGCGTCGCGAGCCGTGCTCGATCATGTGCGCCGTCGCGAGGCGGGCGCCTTCTTCGTTCGCCAGCCGCACGTGGTTGAAGCGGTCGGGCACGTCACGCTCGCCGAGCAGCACGATCGGCTTGGGCGTGCGCACGCGGTCCAGCTGGTCGCGGTCGAGGCCGGCGACGGACAGCAGGACGCCGTCGTAGTACTGGAGTCGCGCGACGCTCACCGCCGCCATCTCATACTCCGGGCTGGCGCTCGTCCGCTCGAGGACGAGGTGCCGCCCGTCGGCCTCGATCAGCGGCGCGATCTTGTCGGCGATCTCACCGAAGTAGTCGTGGAAGCTGGGCACGATGAAGGCGACGGTGTCGGTCCGTCCCGCGCGCAGGTGTCGCGCGGTCAGGTTGACCTCGTACCCTAGAGCCGCGACGGCGGCCATGACGCGGGCACGCGTCGGCTCGTTGACCGGGAGGCGCTCGTTGAGGACGTTCGACACGGTCATGGTCGACACGCCCGCCTCACGGGCGACGTCCGCCATCGTCACCCTCGCCATGTGTATCCTCCTGTCCGGACGTTCTGCCAACCCAGCAGCCTCTGACGAGAGGCTCGCGGCCCGGACATACCGCGGGGTGCCGTCATATTATCGATAAAATGCGGCTTGGCAAGTGGTCCACCTCGCCTGACGGGGCGAGCTTCTGCTGACCAGGTGAGGGTGCGGCACCATCCCACGCCTACGGCGCCACCACGGTCACCGTCGCGCCGGCCTGCAGCGACACCCTGCGCCTGATGCGCACCTGCCCGTCTCCGGGCACCTCGACGCTCACCTCACGCGTCGCCAAGGCGTGAAGCACTACGGTCGACAGCACCCTGTCCAGCCAGTCGAGATCGACGGCGTCACCGCCCCGGACGCGCAGTGCGCGTGCCTTTCCCGATGTCCATCCGGCGGGCAAGGCCGGCAGGATCCGGCTGGCCATGCCCGCCCTGGAAGGCCGACGACGGGGTATCCCTCGATCGAGCCCGTCCCTTTCGCCGTGACCTCGGCCTACCACCGCCACCGCCGAAGTGGCCAAAGTGAACGGGCAGTCACGCTGCGGGATCGATCGCGTACGGCGAGCTCGATACGTTCAGCCGCACCTACCTGTACACGCCAACCTGTACGCAGACAGGGCGTCGTTCCGGAGGGTGTGGCGCATGCGGCTTGTTGCGTGTGGACCGGGACGTCACGGCGGAGTCTCGGTTCGTGCGCGGGGCTTGACGGAACTCGATCGCCTCTCTACTTTATCGCTAAAATCACGCCGCGGTTAAGACGCGAGGCAGGATTCGCGTCCGCAGCGCACAGCTTCCGGTCAACATCGCCCGGACATTTTTCTCACAGCGGAGACGTCCGGACAGTTCCCGAAAGGAGAGACATGAAGCGCAACCTTAGACTCGGCGGCCTGCGCCGGGCCGGGCGGCAGCTCACCGTGGCCGCCACGGCCATGGCGCTGATCGCCCTGCCTGCCTGCACGTCGGACGAAAGCGCGGACGACTCGGAAACGCTGAGCCCCAGCAACCCGACGACGCTCTCGGTCTGGATCACGTCGGCCCAGCAGGCCCCGGCACCCGACAACAAGATCACCAAGCTGCTCAAGGACAAGCTCGGTGTCACCCTCACGTACGAGATCGTCACGCCGGACAACGAGGACCAGAAGATCGGTGTCATGCTCGCGGGCGGTCAGTACCCCGACCTCGTCGGCACCGGCGACCTGAAGCAGCGTTTCCTGGAGGGCGGCGCTCTCCGGCGCCTGGACGACATGCTGGAGACTGGGGCCTACCCCAACCTCGCCGCGCACGTCAAGGACGACATCAAGAAGATGAGTTACTCGGGCGATGAGGTGGACAAGGGCCTGTACATCTTCCCGAACTACAACCGCTTCTACGGCGACATCACCGGCGGCACCTACTACGGTCCCGCGTTCTGGATCCAGAAGCGTGTGCTCGCGGACGCCGGCTACCCGGACCTCGGCAACATGACACTCGACCGCTACTTCCAGCTCATCTCGGACTACAAGGCGAAGCACCCCCAGACCAACGGCGCCCCCACCGTCGGCTTCGAGATTCTGGCGTCCAAGGGCCGTGAGTGGGGCATGACCAACCCGCCGGCGCTGCTGGCAGGCTCCCCGAACAACGGTGGCGTCATCGTCGACAGCAACAACAACGGGTCGATCTACGCCGACAAGGACGTCGCGAAAAACTTCTTCAAGGTCCTCAACCAGCAGTACAACGCGGGCCTCGTCGACCGCGAGTCCTTCACCCTGACGTTCGACCAGTACACCGCGAAGCTGGCCACCGGCGCCGTCCTCGGCATGCACGACCAGGGCTGGAACTTCGGGACCGCCACCCAGTCGCTGCAGAGCGCCGGCAAGGACGAGAACACCTACGTGCCCCTCATGCCCGTCTACGACGGGATGACGCCCTGGTACGCCGACCGCGCCGTCATGAACATCAACCAGGGGTTCGGCGTCTCGGTCTCCAGCAAGCAGCCGAAGAAGGCACTGAAGTTCCTCGACACCATGCTCAGCGAGGAGTGGCAGAAGACGCTCTCCTGGGGCATCGCCGGCGAGGACTACCAGGTCGGCGCCGACGGCGTCTTCTCCCGCACGGACCAGCAGCGGAAGAACTACAAGGACATCACCTGGCGTTCCCACAACCGTCTCGACGCGCTGCTCGACATGCTGCCCAAGCACCAGGGCAAGTTCTCCGACGGCAACGCCTACAGCCCCGACGACCAGCCCGCCGAGTTCTACGCGACGCTGAGCGACTACGACAAGAACTTCATGGCGAAGTACGGCAACAAGAAGACCTGGCTTGACTTCATGAACAAGGTGCCGGAAAACCCCAAGTACTACCCGGCCTGGAACATCAAGCTCTCCGACGACGCCAACCAGGTCAACCAGCAGCTGACGGACACCAGCGTGCAGAACCTGCCGAAGATCATCGCCGGCAATCCCGCCGACTTCGACAAGAGCTGGCAGGCCTACGTCGACTCCATCCACAAGGTCGACGTCAAGGTGTACGAGGACGCGGTCAACGCCGGCATCAAGAACCGTCTAGCCAACTGGTAACAGTCTGCGAGCAGTCGTGGTGGGCGGCGTGCGCCCCCCACCACGACGCGTTCTCGATCACCACCCACTGCTCCGGACGAGGTTGACAGATGACGGACGCCACGGTCAGCACCCCTGTGCCCGCCACCGGGCTCGAACCGGCCCCGGAGCCGGCGAGCAGCTCGCGTGCCCAGAAGCGCAAGGCCCGAAAGAACGCAGCGAAGGATCCCAAGCGCAAGATCACCTGGGACAGGGTCTGGGCGCAGCGAGCCCTGCTCGCGATGTCCGTCCCGCTGCTGCTGTACCAGATCCTGTTCAAGTACGTCCCGGTCTACGGCTGGGCGATCGCCTTCCAGCACTACAAGCCGGGTCGCGGCAGCATCTGGAACCAGCAGTGGGTGGGCCTCGAAAACTTCCACAACCTGTTCACCGGTGTCAACGGCGAGCGGTTCCGCCAGGTCGTGGTCAACACGATGGGACAGTCGGTCCTGACCCTGATCGTCGGGACCTTCGGGGCCATTGTCCTGGCGCTGCTGCTGAACGAGGTAAAGAACCTGCCGTTCAAGCGGATCATGCAGAACATCACGTACATGCCCCACTTCCTCAGCTGGGTGATCGTGGCGAGCCTGGCATCGGTGGCGCTCTCGCTGCCCTCCTCCGGCGGGTTCATCAACCAGGGCCTCATGAACCTGCACATCGTCGACGAGCCGGTCCTGTTCCTGACCCAGCCGAACTACTTCTGGGAGATCGTCGCCGGGACGAACCTGTGGAAGGAGCTGGGCTGGAACACGATCCTCTACCTGGCCGCGATCACTGCGATCGATCCTGGTCTGTACGAGGCCGCCGAGGTCGACGGAGCGGGCCGCTATCGCAAGATGTTCAGCATCACGCTCCCGAGCATCAGGCCCACGATCGTCGTGCTGCTCATCATCAACAGCGGCTGGATCCTGTCCACGAACTTCGAGCTGCCGTACTTCCTCGGCAACGGCCTGGTGTCCGAAAAGTCCGAGACCATCGACGTCTTCGTGCTGCGCTATGGCTACCAGCTGGGCAACTACAGCCTCGCCGTCGTCGCGGGCATCTTCAAGACCATCGTCGCCGTCATCCTGGTGGGCTCGGCGAACCTGGCGGCCAAGCGCCTCAACCAAGAGACGCTGGTCTAGGAGGACTTCATGTCAGGCACCACTGTCGCGAAGCCTCTGACGCGGCGCGCATCACGAGGCGGGTCACGGCGTCGCAAGCGGACGGTCGAGCAGATCATCTTCACGACGCTCAACACGACCTTCCTGCTGGCCCTCGCGGCGCTCATGATCTACCCACTGCTGAACACGCTCGCCATCTCCCTGAACGACGGCAACGACGCCGTCCGTGGCGGGATCGGCATCTGGCCTCGGGTCTTCTCGCTGCAGAACTACAACGTCGTGTTCAACATGACCACGATCTACCAGGCGTTCGTCATGAGCGTCCTGAAGACGGTCGTGGTGGTGGCGACAAACCTGGTCTTCACCTCGATGCTCGCCTACGCGCTCAGCCGCAAAGAGTTCATCTTCCGCCGCTCGATCACCCTGATCTTCGTGCTGACGATGTACTTCGACGCCGGGCTGATCCCCAACTACCTGCTCATCAGGGACCTGGGCATGCTGAACAGCTTCCAGGCCTACTGGGTGCCGACGATCATCAGCGCGTTCAACCTGATCGTCCTGCGCACGTACATGAAGTCGATCCCCGACGAGATCATCGAGTCGGCACGGACCGACGGCGCGGGCGAGTTCCGCATGTGGTGGCAGATCGTGATGCCGCTGTGCAAGCCCGCGCTGGCCGTGGTGGGTCTGTTCGTGGCGGTGGCCAGCTGGAACTCCTGGCTGGACACCCTGCTCTACAACTCGGGCGATCAGGCGTTGTCCACCCTGCAGTACGAGTTGCAGAAGCTACTGGCGAGCTCGATGAACGCCGGCATGAACTCCGTGGCCGCCACGGGCAGCGCGCAGTCTGGCGGGCAGGTCACCACACCGATCGCGCTGCGATCGACGATCACCGTGGTGGCGGCCGTCCCCATCCTGCTCGTCTACCCGTTCCTGCAGAAGCACTTCGTGTCCGGTCTCGTGATCGGCTCCGTGAAGGGCTGACGGCGCCGGGCTCCCGCCCGCCGCGGCAGGCCGACCCCGTCCTCAGCACCCCGCAACTCCACACCCGGAAAGGCGCCGACCATCTTCCGTTACCACCCCGCGTCGCGACTGTGGCGCATCCTGGACTCGCTCGGCTCCGTCATCGTGATCAGCCTGTTATGGCTCGTCAGCCTCGGCCTTGTCGTGACGGCGGGAGCGGGAACGGTGGTCGCCTACGAGGTGTGCCGCCGGTACGTCCTGGGCAAGGACGCAGGCCTCTGGGCCATCGCCATGAAGGCCTTGCGGCAGAGCTGGAGGCAGGCGACCGTCATCGGCCTGCTGGCCGTCCCGGTCGCGGCCGTGGGCATCCTCACGCTCTCCTACCTGCCCACTCTCGGGCTGGCCGAGGTCTGGGTGCCGCTCACCGTCGTCGGACTTTTCCTCCTGCTCCTGGTCTTCTGGTGCCTCCCCCTCGCAGCCCGCTTCACCAACCCCACCTGGCGCCAGTTGCTCAACGGGCTCACGTTGGGGCTGACGACGCCCAGCCTGACGTTCCTGCTCGGGATCGCCGTGGTCCTCGGGGGCGTCGCCATCTGGAACTTCATGCCCGCGGTGTTCGTGGCGCCCGGCCTGATCCTCCTGTGGTGGTGCTACCTGCTCGAGGGGTTCTTCGTCGCCCGGAGGTACGTGCAACCGGAGCCGAAGGAGGCGGAGGTCTGACGCTCCCCAGCCGAGCCACAGCCGTGCGGCAGTCCGTCGTTGGCCTTCGTGCGCTCAATCGCGGCCACCGCTGGGTGCTACTTCGACAGGGTCTTTGAAAGGAGTAGTTGTGGAGGTCCTGAAGGACTACGTCCTCGGGGACACGATCGCCCGCTACCTGCAGCCTGGTCCGGGCGGGCCGGTGGGAATGATGCTCTTCCCGGCGGCAATGGCAGGCCAGGTCGCCGAGAAGTCGTCTGCCATCGACTCGCTCGTCCAGATCAAGACCCTCGGTGACACATACCCGGGCGGTTCGGCCGGTCGTTCGTTGCGGAACGGAGGCACTGTCGCCACGCTCACCCTCGAGTCGCAGCTCGAGGTCACGACCGACGCCGGTGTCACGGTCGTGACCCTCCTGCGCACGCACCAAGGGTGCCTCGTCGAACACCATCTGCGGTGGCAATCGGGCGAGGCCGCGCTGGACTCATTTGCTGTCCTTCGCAACGAGGGACCGGACACGGTGACGCTAGAGCTGCTCTCGTCGTTCTCGCTCACTGGTCTGACACCCTTCGCCGGCGACGATGCCCCCGGCGATCTGATCCTGCACAGGCTGCGCAGCGCCTGGTCGGGTGAGGGGCGTCTGGTGTCCGACCACGTCGAGGACCTGAGCCTGGAGCCAGCCTGGGCCAGCTGGGAGCGGTGCCTGCGCTTCGGTCAGGTCGGATCTTGGCCAGTGCAAGGGTTCTTCCCGACGGCGTTCCTCGAGGACAGCCGCGCTGGCGTCTGCTGGGGCGCGCAGATTGCCCACCCGGCCTCGTGGCAGATCGAGCTAGGCCGGACGGGCGCCGCCCTCAACCTGTCGGGCGGGCTGGCGGACCGTGAGCTGGGCCACTGGACGAAGAGCGTGGCTCCCGGGGAGGAGTTCCGTACCCCCGTCGCCTACCTGACGGTCACGCAGGGTGGAGTGGACGACGCCGCCCACCGGTTGACGGCTCGCCACCAGCTCTTCCTGGATGTGCCCGCGGTCGAAGAGGCTCTGCCCGTCATCTTCAATGAATACTGCACCACCTGGGGTTCGCCGTCGCCGCAGAACATTGGTGCGATCGTCGACCGGCTCGCGGGCAAAGGGATTCGATATCTCGTCATCGACAGCGGCTGGTACAAGGCCGAGGGCAGCGAATGGTTCAACGGTCACGGCGACTGGGAGCTGGACCGCCGAACGTTCCCCGACGGACTGACCGAGGCGCTTGATCACGTGCGGTCCGCCGGCATGATCCCCGGCATCTGGTTCGAGTTCGAGACGGTCGGCTCCCGGGCCACGTCATTCACGCTGACCGACCACCTGCTCAAGCGCGACGGCGCCCCCGTCACCGTAGGCGGCCGGCGCTTCTGGGACTTCCGCGATCCGTTCGTGATCGGGTACCTCAAAGACCGGGTGATCGACTTCCTCAAGGCCAACGGCTTCGGCTATCTCAAAGTCGACTACAACAACAGCATCGGAATCGGGTGCGACGGAGCAGAGTCCCTCGGTGAGGGGTTGCGCCAGCAGATGGCCGCAGTCCAGGGCTTCTTCCGGATGATCCGCGAGGAGATGCCGGAGCTCGTGATGGAGAACTGCGCGTCCGGCGGCCACCGGCTGGAGCCCTCGATGCTGGCCCTCACCAGCATGTCGTCATTCTCGGACGCCCACGAGTGCGCGGAGATCCCCATCATCGCCGCCAATGTGCAACGCGCACTGCTCCCGCGGCAGAGCCAGATCTGGGCAGTGCTGCGCGCGCCGGACTCCCCACAGCGGCTTGCGTACTCGCTCACCGCGACCATGCTCGGCCGGATGTGCCTATCGGGCGACATCCACGAACTGAGTGACGAGCAGTGGGCTGTGGTCTCCCGGGCAATCACCTTCTACAGGGCGGCGGTCCCGGTGATCAAGAACGGTGTCAGTCACCGGTTCGGACCGAAGGTGAGCAGCTATCGGCACCCCGAAGGGTGGCAGGCAGTCCGGCGAGTGTCCGACGACGGCGCCCAGATCCTGGTCGTCGCCCACCGGTTCGGAGCCGCTGAGCGAACTCCGATCGAGGTTGCTCTGCCACCGGGCAGGTACGAGGTCGGCGACCTCTTCTCCCACCGCGAGATCGTGGTCAAGCTGACCGAGGAACTAGCAGCCGTGGAGCTGAAGGAGCCGTTCTCTGCCGCGGCATTGCTGCTCACGCAGATCGAGTGAGATATGCCTGACGGCCCGATCCGCGCCGGCTGCCGTAATGGGACTCGCCACCGTCTCGCAAGGTAGTCGCACTCAGACGCAGACCTCCAGGTACCGATAGAAACTCTAGAAATCGAGATCATCAATGGCCGGCAGCGCTCTTACTTTCCCCGTCCCTGAGGCTGAGGTTACCGGCGTGGAGCTGCACGTCGCGAAGTCTGGTTCCGACACCGCCGCCGGAACCGCGCAGGCCCCCCTGCTCACGATCGGTGCTGCCGCGGCGCTGGCTCAGCCGGGGGACACCGTCGTCGTGCACGAAGGCGTGTACCGCGAGTGGGTGAACCCGCCGCGCGGCGGTACGGCTGCTGCGCCGATCACCTACCAGGCTGCGCTGGGCGCGGATGGCCTGTTCGAGAAGGTGACGATCTCGGGTGCTGAGGTGATCGGCGACTGGCATCCGCACGCCGGCTCGGTGGGCCGGGTCTGGGTGGCGACCGTGCCGAACTCCCTGTTCGGGTCGCGCAACCCCTACCTCGAGCGCATCGGTGGGGACTGGTTCTTCGACCAGGTCAACACCTGGCACACGGGCGAGGTGTATCTCGACGGCAAGTCGTTGTACGAGTCACTGACCATGGCCGGCGTCGAACACCCCGAGGTCACCGTGGACTCGTTCGACCAGGCGGGTTCGCTGCTGACCTGGTACTGCGAGGTGGGCGACGACGTCACCACGATCTGGGCGAACTTCGGGGGCGCCGACCCCGCGGAGCACCAGATCGAGATCAACGCGCGCAAGTTCGTCTTCTGGCCCGCCGCCACGGGCATCGACTACATTACGGTGCGCGGCTTCACCCTGACGAAGGCCGCCACGCAGTGGGCCCCGCCCACGGCGCTGCAAGAGGGCCTGATCGGCCCGCACTGGTCGAAGGGCTGGGTGATCGAGGACAACACGATCACCGACTCGAAGAACGTCGGCGTCTCGCTGGGCAAAGAGGCCCGCACCGGGCAGAACGAGGCCGCCGCAGGGCCGAAGGGCGCCAAGGGCGGCACACAGCGCGAGCGCGAGGTGATCCAGCGGGCGCTCGCCCTGCGCGGGCCCGCCGCTGGCGAGCCGCACCCGTGGGACCGGGATCACGTCGGCTCCCACACGGTGCGCCGCAACACGATCCGGGACTGCGAGCAGGCCGGCATCGTCGGGCACCTGGGGGCGGCGTTCTCGACCATCAGCGACAACCACATCTCCCGCATCCACGTGAAGCGTCAGTGGCACGGCGCCGAGGTGGCCGGCATCAAGCTGCATGCCGCGATCGACACCGTGATCAGCGGGAACACCATCCATCACACGCACCGTGCCCTGTGGCTCGACTGGCAGGCCCAGGGCACCCTGGTGCGGCGCAACGTCTTCTACGCCTCCACCGCCGAAGACTTCATGGTCGAGGTCTGCCACGGCCCGTACCTCGTGGACTCGAACCTGTTCCTGTCACCGTGGGCGGTCAAGGACATGTCCAGCGGCGGCGCCTACGTGCACAACTACATCGCCGGTCGCATCGCGAACTGCACCGAGCACCAGCGGTACACCCCGTACCACCTCCCGCACTCCACGGCCGTCCACGGAGTCTCGAACATCCTCGGTGGAGACAACCGGTTCTACAACAACGTCTTCGTCGGCGACGGCGCGCGCGCCGAGCACACCGAACCGCAGTCGGAATCGACGCTCGCGAGCTTCTGGTCCGGCGCGATCGACATGGACGGCGTGCCCGGGCAGGCCACCTTCGTGCCCACCCCGGTGGGCACCTCGCAGTACGACGCCTACCCGACGGCGCAGGAGTACCCGAACGAGCACGGCAGCGCGATGGCCGGGCCACGCCTCCCGGTCTGGATCGAGGGCAACCTCTACGCGGAGGGCGCCGAGCCGTTCCGCGCGGAACCCGCGGCCATCATCACAGGCGCATCACCCGTGCGAGTCGAGGTGCTCGACACCGCAGCCGGCACCCTTCGCGTCGAGGTCACCCACCCGGGCACCCACGTGGTCGCCCCGGTGAGCACCGACCGCCTCGGGACCAGCTACCAAGCCGAGATGGGCTACACCAACCCCGACGGGTCTGACCTGGACCTGAGCGCCGACCTCTGTGGGATCCTCCGAGGTGAGGTTGTGCCCGGGCCTTTCGCCGCATCGGCGCCCGTCACCCGGATACTCGCCGCGCCAGAACCGGCGGGCCGACGCTAAGGGTCGCGAACAGCTGAGGGTCGAGTGTGCATAAGCCGTTATGAATGCGCATGGGTGGATGCTAGGGTTCGTTCGTGAATCTTGCGGAGTGGGCGAGGGCGCAGGGGGTCAGTCCCCATACGGCGTATCGCTGGTTTCGTGAGGGCACGTTGCCGGTGCCTGCGACGCGGGTAGGTCCACGTACGATTTTGGTGAATGTCGAGGCGAACGCCGGGCCGGGCCCGGTTGCCGGGGTGGGGTTGTATGCCCGGGTGTCCTCGCATGATCAGAAAGCGGATCTTGATCGTCAGGTGGCACGGTTATCGCGGTGGGCGGCGCAGGCCGGACACGTGGTGGTACGGATCGAGTCCGAGGTCGCCTCGGGTATGAACGGCTCCCGTACCAAGGCCCGGCGCCTGCTCGCCGATCCGAAGGTGACGACTGTTGTGGTGGAGCATCGTGACCGGCTCGGGCGGATGAACACCGAACTGGTGGCGGCCGCGTTGTCGGCTTCTAGCCGTCGGCTGGTGGTCCTCGACGACGGCGAGGTCGATGACGACCTGGTGTGGGACATGGTGGAGGTGCTGACCTCGTTCTGTGCCCGCCTGTATGGTCGCCGCTCGGCGAAGGACCGCGCTCGCAAGGCGTTGGAGGCCGCCGCGCATGGCTGACTTGCGGTCGATCGCCGCGCCGTTCGTGGTGCCCGGCCCGTCCGGGGTGGCGATTCGCACCCGCCTCAAGGGCTTGAGCGCCGAGGACGAGTATGTGCTGGCTGCGGTGGGTGAACATCTGGGTTCTGTGGCCGCTGCTGATCTCAAGCAGCGTTGTGCTGACGGGCTTGGCCACGACATCGGTCGGTGGGCGCAGCGCAAGCGGGGGTTGACGGGCCTGTCGTCGTCGCGGTGGGCCGGGTCGATCACCAAGTCCACCCACGATCAGTGGGCGCTGGCGCGCCGTGGTCTGGCCGCGCATGTGCAGGGCCTACAGGCCGGTATCGACATGCTGGCCCACCGCCTGTGCCTGCCTGTGGGGCAGAAGGGATCGAAACGCGCTCCGGGCGGGTACCGGTCGCGGCGGGAATGGCACGCCAAAGCACGACGCCTGGCGTGCCTGACCGACCGGCACGCGGCGGCGCTTGCGGACTACGACAGCGGCCGGGTCCGGGTGGTCCGTGGCGGCCGTCGCCTGCTCAACACCCGGCACCACCTCGATCAGGCGCAGCTGTCGCAGGAGCAGTGGCGGCAGCGGTGGCGGGCCGCGCGCTGGTTCCTGTCCGCCGACGGCGAGTCCGGTAAACGGTACGGCAACGAGACGATCCGCGTCACCGACGACGGCCGGCTGTCGATGAAGCTGCCCGCACCCCTGGCCGACCTGGCCAACGCCCCGCACGGCCGCTACCTGCTCACCTGCCGCGTCAGCTTCGCCCACCGCGGACAGCAGTGGACCGACCGGATCGCCGCCGACCGCGCCGTGGCATACCGGATCAGCTTCGACGCCCAACGTGGCCGCTGGTATTTGACCGCGTCGTGGCAGCACCCGCCCGTACCCACTATCGGACTTGCGGCTGCCCTGGCCGCCGGGTGTGTCGGCGTGGACGCCAACGACGACCACCTGGCCGCCTGGCACCTGGACGCCCACGGCAACCCGGTCGGCGCGCCGCGCCGGTTCTCCTACGACCTGTCCCGTGACGCCGATCACCGTGACGCGCAGGTCCGCCACGCCCTCACCCGGCTGCTGCACTGGGCCAGAGCCTGCGGCGTGAAAGCGATCGCGGTCGAGGACCTCGACTTCGCTGCTGAGAAGACCCGTGAGAAGCACGGCCGTAGGAAGCGGTTCCGTCGGCTCATTTCGCGGTTCCCGACCGGCCGGCTACGGGCTAGGCTCACCTCGATGGCCGACCAGACCGGCATCACCATCGTGGCCGTCGACCCCGCCTACACTTCCAAATGGGGCGCCGAACACTGGCACAAACCCCTCGCCAGCCCCACCAGGAGGATCACCCGGCACGATGCGGCGAGCATCGTGATCGCAAGACGTGCCCAGGGACACAAGGCCCGGCGACGGACGTCACCGCCCCCAACCGACCAGAGCGATCGGGTGGGGCATCGGAGCGCCCAGGCCAGACCGGACGTGCCTGGGTGTGAGGGACCCCGCCGCCGCATTCCCGGACCGCGCACACGATGCCCGTCGCCGGACAGCGACCCGAACGCGGGCGACCAGTGTGCTCAACACCGTTCGGGGCACACGACTGAGCCTGTGCAACTTATGCACAGTCAGTAGGAACGGTCAGAGCTGCTGTGTGGCACCTCTCGCGGCTGGTTCGAGCGAGGGGCGCCCTTGCTCGATGGCACCCTGTGGCGTGAGCTGCATGCTCGGGCGGTGGCGCCCGCCGATGTGGACTTCCTTTGGGACGGCCGACCGCGCGAGGTGTGGGGCTTTCAATCTTTGTCTCTGCACGACAGGGACCCATGGGGCAGCCCGAAGCGGTTCCGAAGGGGCACCAGCCTGCCCCCCTCGAAGGGCTCCGGGCTGGCTTCAGCCGGCAGGAAAGAACTCCGCGAGGTGTGCAACCAGTTCCACTGCTCCCACATCATGCTGTTCGCCGCAGCCGGGACCGCGGCACCTCCAGGCCGAGGGCGAGGGTTACCCCTCGCCGTCCTCTGCGCCCACGTCGTTGCGCTCGGCGAACGCATCAGCACCGGACTGCCGGGGGTCGGATGCGGTGAAGTTCCGGCGCGGCCGGATCCCGCGCTTCGACGAGCACGGTGTGCGCCTGGAACCGGTGCTGCCGGGGCGGATCCTGGAACGCACGGACGGCCCGGTCATGTTCCGGGACGAGGAGATCTCCCGAGCCGGTGTGCACGTCACCAGGACACCGGTGCTGACCCGCTGGCACGGTGGTGGCGTCTTCGGCTGGACCAGCCGTCGTGCGCAGACAGGCCAGGGCGAGGCTGCCAGCAACCTCCAGTACGACGCAGCAATCCCGCCGAGGACCGTCACCGGGTAGACCGCCCAGACCCGTCCCGCCCCGAGGACCCGACGCTCTACCTCCGCTTCTTCTGACGAGGATCGGCGTCCGTGGCCGGAACACGTGGTGTGATACGACGTTCCGGCCACGGACACCGATCGCCTCAAGCGTCGCGAGGCCGCTGGACGGTCACGGGCGCCGGGGGGACGGGGATGGTCTGGGGCTGGTCGACGGGCTGGGTTTCGGGCTGGGCTCGGGGGACGGGTCGCCGCCGCAGGGCTGGTCCGGGCCGCAGGAGGGTGAGGGCTCGGGGGCAGCGCTGGAGGGGGCTGCCGACGGGGCGGGGGACGCGCCGTCGCCGCGGTCGGGGTCGCCGAGGTTGCCGTCGCTGCCGTCGGCCAGCGGCTGGGCCTTGAGGTTCATCGCCTTGTGCGCGTCGTTCATGAACTGCTCCCAGATCTGCCCAGGCAGCGCCGATCCGCCGATCTTGTCCTTGTCGCGGTCGCGCAGCGGCAGCTCCTCGCGGACGTTGCCGACCCAGACCGCGGTGGCGATCTGGGGGGTGTATCCGATGAACCACGCGTGCGCGTTCTCGCCGGGGAACATCTTCTGGCCGTTGGGTTTGAGGCGGCCGTTCTCCCAGGTGCCGGTCTTGGCGGCGGACTGGCGGCCGGACAGCGCGTGCGCGCCGGGGATCTGTCGGAGCACCGAGGTGACCTCGTCGGCGATCTCGGCGCGCATCGCCTGCCGGGACTCGACCTTCTCGCCGAGGCCATCGACCGGCTCCCACTCGCCGGTGTCCTTGTCCTTCTTCTCGACCTTCACGACGAAGTGCGGCTTGCGCCAGACGCCGTGCGCGGCGAAGGTGGCCGCGCCGGAGGCGTGGTCGAGCACGGTGATCGGGTACTGCCCGAAGCCGACCTGGTAGCCGAACGTGCTCTTGATGCGGCTGGCATCGGCCCCGGCCAGGCGCATCGGCTTGCCGTCGGTGCCCCAGACGGTGGTGACCCCGGCGCGGCGGGCCATGTCGACGACCTTGTCCTGACCGATGTCCCGCGTGATCTTGTAGAACGGCACGTTGTACGACTTCACCGTCATCTGCTCCAGCGTGCAGAACTTGCCACAGCTGGCGTCGTTGTCCCGGCCCGCGTTCTGCACGTTGTCCGGATCGCCGTTCGCCTTGGACAGCGGCGTCGGGTCGAAGTGGCTCTTGACGGAGTAGCCGTCCTCCAGCGCCGCCGCCAAGGTGTAGATCTTGAACGAGGACGCGGGCGGGTGGCCGCCGTACTCCTTCTCGGTGCCGATGGCGTTGCGCCCCGCGTAGTCGACGCCGGTGCCGCTGTTGCCGCCGTAGTACGCGATCACCCGGCCGTTGTTCGGGTCGATCGCGACCGCCGCGGCCATCAGGTTCTTCGGCTGGCCCTCCAGCAGGGTGCCCTTGCCGTCGACAGCCGCCTTCAGGGTCTCGGTGCAGGTCTCCTTGCCGTCCTTGGTCTGGCAGATGCGTTCGAACTGGTGCGCGCGGTAGACCTGGCTCTCCAACGCCTTCTGCGCGCGGCTGTCGATCGAGGTGGTGATGCGGTAGCCGCCGCTGCGCCAGTCCGGCACGTTCCAGGCGCGCATCTCCGCGCCGACGTAGTTGATCACGTTACCGGTGCCGCGGTCCTGGTAGCCCCACTCCCCCGCGTTCTGGCCCGCCTTGTACGCCTTCAGCGTCTGGTCCGGGTAGGCCGCGGCGGCCCGGTCTGCGGCGCTCAGCCAGCCCATCTCGACCATGTTGTCCAGCACGTACCCCCAGCGGGCCTTGGCCGCCTCGGGATTGTTCTGCGGGTCGTAGCCGCCGTGGTTGTCGCTGGGCTCGGGCTGGCGCAGGACCGCGCCCAGCACCGCCGCCTCGGCCACGGTCAGCTTCGCCGCCTCCTTGCCGAAGAACGCCTGCGCGGCCGCGCCGACGCCGTAGGAGCCGCGGCCGAAGTAGACGGTGTTCAGGTAGAACCCGGCGATCTCCAGCTTGTCGTACTCGTCCTCCAGCTTGCGGGCCATCACCGCCTCGCGCATCTTGCGCGCATACGTGATCTCCAGGTCGTCGGCGGCGGCGCGGGCGTACTGCTGGGTGATGGTCGACGCGCCCTGGGTCTCGCCGCCGGTCAGGTTGTTCCAGGCGGCGCGGGCGATGCCCGCCAGGTCGATGCCGTCGTGGCTGTAGAAGTTCTTGTCCTCGCCCGCGATCAGCGCGTTGCGCACCGGCTCCGGCAGCGTGCCGATCTGGATCAGGGTCCGGTTCTCCGCGCCCAGCTTGGCGATCGCCTTGCCGTCGACGGACAGCACCTCGGTGTTCTCCTTCAGCGGCAGCTGCTCCGGACGGGGCACGCTGCTGTAGAACCAGGCGCCCGCGATCAGCCCGACGCCGGACAGCACGACGGCGACGCCGATCATGCCTGCGATCAGCGCCCGCCGACGCCGCGGGCTGCGCTTCTTCTCGGCCACGGACTGCGCCGCCCCGCCAGCCCGGCCCGCCGGGGACGGGACGCCGGCTCGGGACGCCTGCTCCCGACCCGCGACCGGGGCCGGGGCGCCGGCCCGGGGGGCCTCGGCCCGGCCGGTCGCCGGCGGCGCGGGCGGCCGCGCCCGGCCGATGACCGGCTCATCATCACCATAGGTAGTCAAGTTTCACACCGTCCCATCCGGATACACGAATGCTGCCAGGACCTACGCTTGCCGCAGACTAGCCACACCCCGCATGCCCACGGGGAGCGCATGACAATCAGTGGTCTATGTAAAACTGACGAAGTCGGTTGACACCTACAGGGCTCCACGGAAGTTGGAGACTGTATGGACGTCCCCCCGCTCGACCGCGACGGCAAACGCCGGCTGGCGATCATCCGCCATGTCGAAGAAGTCACCGGCAACGTCTCGATGACCTGCCGGTACTTCATCTTCTCGACCCGCTTGAGCTCGAACGACCCGACGTTGTTGACCAGGATGTCCACGCTCGGGATCCGGTCGCACAGCCGATCGACGTGTTCGGTGACCGCGAAGTCTGACCGCTGACCGACGCACCAGGCACCTCGCGGCGCGGCCTGTCGACGGCCTCGGTCAGCCTCTGCGGATCACGGTTGTTGAGGATGATGTCGGCGCCTTCGGCGGCCAGGGCCTTCGCGGTCGCGTAACCGATTCCCTGGGTCGATCCGCTGATGAACGCCGTCTTGCCCGGTCAGGACGGGACCCGGAGCCGCCGGCGGTTGTCCGCGGCGGCCGCCAGCGCCGGATGCCCGCCGTCCACGGTTGCGGCGAGGATGCGGTACGCCCGCTCGGCCAGCACATACGCCTTGGACGTGTCACCGCGGTCGGCGACGACGACGGCCAGGTTGTGCAGCGTCAGCGCGGTGTCCGGATGCACCGCCCCGAGCGACGCCCGCTTGCCCGCCAGCGCCGCGCGGTAGAGCACCTCGGCCTCGGCCAGGTCAGCGCCATCAGCAGCCGGTCGATGCCCATGCCGCCACCGCGGCTTGCGATGGCCAATGGTGAAGAGCGAGGGTCAGCGGCTTCCGCGAGCCGTCGGCGGCTGTGCGGAAGTCCATGTTCTCGTCGATGTGGGGCGGCCGTACCCACTCGGTGAGGTGGTTGAGTCCGAAGTCCACTCGGTCGAAGATCGGTTCCTCGTCAGCGTCATAGGCGACTCCGCCGAGTATGCGCCCGACGTGGATAGGGAGTTCTTCTGAGCCGGGCAGCCGGCGCGCTTCCGACCGCGCAAGCGGGAGCTGGGGCGCGAATGGCAGCAGGTGACCGCATGTCCGGACATCGGGCCGTCTGACGTCAAGGCAGTGGGCAGCCCGCTGTCGTACCAGTGGCGGTTACGCCGGCGTCGGCTGCCGCAAGGTGCGCCGATATCCGTACCCGGTCATGCCGCGCGGTTTGAACGTGGCCAGTGCCGTGGTGACCAGCAGCACGACGATGGCTGCCCCGGCATCGGTGAGGACTTGGATCTGCAGGCCGCGTAGTTGTCCGGCGGCCAGCGCCGTGACGTTGGCGGGGTCGGCTAGTGCGGCGATGGGTCCGGTGTGTAATAGCAGGACGCCTGTGGCCGGGACAGTGAGGATGGTCTTGGCCAATACCCAGTAGTGGCGCAGCAGTCCCCAGGTGGTGCCCGCCGACTGGATGATTCCGGTGGTGAGGCTGGCGAAGGCGAGCGGGACGATGACGGCTGTGGTGATGATGTCGTTGGCGGTGTAGGCGGCGTGGGCGCGGCCGGGGTCGGTGGTGGTCAGGCCGACGACGGCTAGGGCGACGAAGCTGGTGACGGCGCCGAGCCAGGCCAGTGATGTGGTGATGTGTGCGGTGAGCGCGGTTTTGCGCAGCCGCGGGGGCATGGGCATCAGTGGCCGCCGTGGGTGGGCATGTTCCCGATGAGGTGGATGGCGGCGAACACGGCTGCCAGCAGGAGGGCGATGATTGCGCTGATCTTGACCCATCGGGGCGGTCCGGGGTGTGGCCGGTCGGGCTGATTCATGGCGTCCTCCTTTTAACGCGGGGTGGCCCACAGACTTTATCGAGACACAGTGTCTACATCAAGACGTAGTGTATGAAGCATGACGGCCCGTACACTAGCGGGGTGCCGAAGCTGTGGAACGCCACGATCGATGCGCACCGCAACGCGGTGCGCGAAGCGGTCCTGGACGCTGCGGCCGCGCTGGTCACCGAGCGCGGCCTGGCCGCGGTGACGATGTCACAGATCGCCGAGTCGTCGGGCATCGGGCGCGCGACGCTGTACAAGTACTTCCCCGACGTCGAGTCGATCCTGCGGGCGTGGCACGAGCGGCAGGTCGGCGCGCATCTAGCCGCCTTGGAGCAGGTACGCGCCAGCTCCGCAGCGCCGGGCGCGGCGTTGTCGTCGGTGCTGCACGCCTATGGGTTCATCTGCCATGCCCGCCACGGCGGAGCGCTCGCAGCGATGCTGCACTCCGATGACGGTCTGGCGGAGGCGCACCGCAGGCTTCGGGACATGGTCACGGAGCTGGTTGCCGCCGCCGCGAGCGCAGGCGAGGTCCGCGGCGACGTACCGGCCGCTGAGCTGGCGGATTTCTGCCTGCACGCACTGGAGGCCGCCCGGGTGCTGGAGTCGAAGGCGGCCGTGGCACGTCTGGTGGCGGTCACGACAGCCGCACTTCAGCCGACCACTTGACCGCACCTTGCGGCACCAGCGCGGCGTCCAGCTCCGGCTGTCACGCCGCGGCCGGGCTTGACGCATTGGGCAGTCTGGTTGCGTCGGCACAGGTCGCGGCCTACTCGGATGACTGGGGCGACGGTGGCATTTGCCACTGATCTTGTCGTACGGATACCCCCGGGGGTACCTTCGGCTCATGCAGCTGAACGAAGCAGTCGCAGGCGACGCCCTCACCCGCCTCAAGCGTGCCCAGGGCCAGCTCGCTTCCGTGATCTCGATGATCGAGGAAGGCGAGGAGTGCGTGAAGGTGCTGACCCAGCTGGCTGCCGTTTCGAAGGCGCTTGACCGCGCCGGATTCAAGCTGGTCGCGACCGGGATGCGGCACTGCCGAAGCGCCCGGGAGCGCGGCGAGGAGCCGCCGATGTCCGAGGAGGAGCTGGAGAAGCTGTTCCTGGCGCTCGCGTGACCTGATTCCGCTGCCGCCACTCGAACCCTGAGTGGCGGCGTTTTTCGGCGCATCGTATACCCCCGGGGGTATCTGACCTGCGCCGATCCCTATACGTCGGATACCCCCGGGGGTATACGAAATTCGAAGGAGGAAGACCGTGGAGATCGTTTCATTCCGCACGCCCGGCCTGGGCGACCAGACATACCTGCTGAGCCATGAAGGCCAGGGCGTGCTGGTCGACCCGCAGCGCGACATCGAGCGGTTCCTGGTCGCAGCGGCCGAGCGCGATGTGCAGCTGCGCTTCGTGGTGGAGACGCATCTGCACAACGACTACGTCTCCGGCGGACACCAGGCCGCGCTGCGCACCGGCGCCGAACTGGTCCTACCGGCCGCCGCAGCCCCCACCTACACCCACACCCCGGCGTTCCACCTCGAAGACATCGACGGCGGAGGCGGCTTGGCGTTGCGCCCGATCCACACCCCGGGCCACACCCCCGAGCACACCAGCTACCTGGTCCTCATCGACGGCGAACCGGTGGCGGTGTTCTCCGGCGGCAGCCTGCTGGTCGCCTCCGCCGGCCGACCGGACCTGCTTGGCCCGGCTCGGGCGCGGACTCTGGCCAAGCTGCAGTACGGCTCCCTTCACCGCCTCGCCTGTCTGCCACGCGATGTCGAACTGCTGCCCACCCACGGTGAGGGCTCGTTCTGCACCGCGTCCGGAGCCGGCCGCTACACCTCCACCATCGGCGCGGAAGTCGACACCAATCCGCTGCTGTCCGTCGGCGACGCCGAGGCTTTCGCCGACAGGCTGCTGGCCGACCCGATGCCGGTCCCGGCGTTCTACGAGCATATGAGCGCAGCCAACATCCTCGGTGTGGCACCGATGCCGCCGCTGGCGGTGCCCGAGCTCGACGTCGAGCGGCTGCCCGCCGGTGCGCACGTGGTCGACATCCGCCCCCGCCAGGTGATGGCCGCAGGCCACCTGCCCGGGTCGCTGGGCATAGAACTGGGTACCGATTTCGGATCGTGGGCGGGTTGGCTGGTGCCTTTCGGCAAACCGATCGTCCTGGTCGCCGACACCAACCAGGACGTCAGCGAGGCCGTCACGCAGCTGGCGCAGATCGGCGTCGACAGCGTCACCGGCGTCGTCCGCGACCTGCGCACGCACGCGAACGGCACGTTCGAGGTACTCGACCTCGCCGCGTTCGCCGTCCGAGCGGCCGCCGACGACGCGCAGCTGCTCGACGTGCGGATGCCCAACGAGCACCGGACGGTCTCGCTCGACGGTGCGGTGCACAGGTTCCTGCCTGACCTGCTCGCTGTGGGCGTCCCCGCCGAGCTCGACCGCGGCAGGCCGGTGCTGGTCGCGTGCGGGTCCGGTAGGCGTGCCGCGATCGCGGCGACCGTGCTGCTGCGTGCGGGGTATCAGCCCGCGGCGCTGGACCGAGCTGGTGTGCCTGAACTCGCTGAGGCTCTGGCCACCTGAGCGGTCGCGGCGCCGAACTGACGACGCCCGATTCACGAACTACCGCCATTACAACGATCCTTCAAAGGGAGCCTTCACATGACCCAGACCGCATCGGCCATCGACGTTTCCGCCGTCCGTGCCCTGCTCGCCGGCGAGTCCGAGGTGCTGCTGGTCGACGTGCGCACACCAGGTGAGTACCAGACCGCGCACATCGCCGGCTCCGTCAACCTGCCCCTGGACCAGGTCGAGGCGCACCTGGACGACTTCGTGGCCGCCGCCGGCCCGACGATGGTCATGGTCTGCCAGTCCGGCAACCGCGCCGGCCGATGTCAGGCCAGGCTCGCAGCCGCCGGAGCCAGCGGCGCCCGTGTCCTTTCCGGTGGGCTCAACGCCTGGCTGCAAGCCGGTGCGCCGCTCGTGCGCGGCCGTCAGCGTTGGGCTCTCGAGCGTCAGGTACGCCTGGTCGCCGGCGGCATCGTTCTGGCTTCGATCATTGCCAGTGTGTGGGTGCCCGGCGCGCGCTTCGTCGCCGGCCTCATCGGCGCTGGGCTGACCTTCGCGGCGCTGAGTGACACCTGCGCCATGGGCCTGATGCTGTCGAAACTGCCCTACAACCAGCCGCGCAACGCAGCGGCGACGACGGCCGCCGTCGCTCGGCTGCGTGAGCACGGGACGGGCCGGTGACCGCGTCGATCGGCCTGGTCGCGGCTGCGTCGGTGGTCATCGGTCTGACGCTGGGGATGCTCGGCGGCGGCGGCTCCATCCTCACCGTCCCGGTGTTGGTCTATCTCGCCGGCGCGCAGCCGAAGCCGGCGATCGCGATGTCGCTGGTCGTCGTCGGCGTGACCAGCGCCGTCGCGCTCATCTCCCATGCGCGCGCCGGGCGTGTGCGGTGGCGCACGGGAGTGCTGTTCGGGGCGGCCGGCATGGTCGGCGCCTACGCCGGCGGCCGGGTCGCGCAATACATCCCGGGCAGCGTCCTTCTCATCGCGTTCGCCGCGATGATGCTGGTCACCGCGGTCGCGATGATCCGTGCCCGGCAGGACCGAAGCGTCAACGCCGCCCAGGCCCAGATGCGGCTTCCGGTGCGGAAGATCCTCGTCGAGGGGGTCGGTGTCGGATTTGCCACCGGCCTGGTCGGCGCAGGTGGCGGCTTCCTGGTGGTGCCGGCCCTGGTGCTGCTCGGCGGGCTCGCCATGCCCGCTGCCGTCGGCACGTCCTTGTTGATCATCGCCATGAAATCAGCGGCCGGCCTCGCCGGCTACCTGCACAGTGTCAGCGTCGACTGGCGTTTGACGGCCATGGTCACCGCCGGTGCCGTCGTCGGCAGTCTCGTCGGCAGCCGTCTGGCCGGGCGTGTCAGGCCGGAGATGCTGCGTCAGGCGTTCGGCTGGTTCGTGATCGTCATTGGTGCCGGGCTGCTCGCCAGCCAGCTCGCAGGATGAGAACGGGCCGTCGGCGAGGACCAACATCTGCAGGACCCGGCCAGCCCAAGTGCACCTACGTCGACGGCGGGCTGGGACGCTGTTCACGTTGGTCTTGGTGCGCGGCGGCGCTCGAGCTCGTCGGCGTCGACGAAGGTGACCATAGGTGCACCCGGCACACTCAGCATCACCGCCAAAAGCGGCTTGACGAATCTTCCGCTGACGCTGGATGGCTTCGTGAAGTACGCCGCGGGCGCCTACATGGCGATCGTGCAGTGGTGGCTGCACAGTGCAGAGACGATGCAACCGGCGGCCTTGGACCAGAAGGCCCGCGCGTTGATTCTCGCAGCTGCGTATCACTAGCCCATCGACGTCGCCTTCCGCCGCCTGGAGCGGTGGCATGAGGCCCTTGTGCAGCCCTGGCGCCCACTCGATGCCCTTCGGCCAGCTCGCCGCCGAGGGGCAGGGAACGGCCTCTGCGACAGCTCGGCGCATGGCGAGGTGCCCATACGCGGGCTGCGGCACAAGGCGGGCCGGCAGCGGCGTCCGCTGCCGGCCCGCCTCAGGACAGCCGGACTCGCCATGCGCGCGGCCTGCTGGCCCGATTCAGCTGGCGGCCTCCGCGGTGGCAGGCGTGCGGGGCGGCTGCGGCGCGGGCGGGGTGTGCCGGCGCAGCAGCAGGGCGTTGAAAGTGACGATGATGGTCGAGGCGCTCATCAGCAGCGCCGCCCACTGCGGTTGCAGCAGGATGCCCAGGCTCGTGTAGAACACGCCGGCGGCGACCGGAATGGCCAGCACGTTGTAGATCGCGGCCCAGAACAGATTCTGTTTGATCTTGGTCCGGACCGCGCGGGCGATCCGCAGTGCGAACGCGACGTCGGCAGGGTTGTCGCGGATCAGCACCAGGTCAGCGGTCTCCACCGCGACGTCGGTGCCGGCGCCGATCGCGACGCCGATGTCGGCCTGGGCCAGCGCAGGTGCGTCGTTGACGCCGTCGCCGACCATCGCGACCTTCGACCCAGCCTGCTGCAGCTTGGCGATGTTGCCGGCCTTGTCGGCGGGCAGGACCTCGGCGATGACGGTGTCGATGCCCAACTGCCGGGCGACCGCCTCGGCGGTGGAGCGCTGGTCTCCGGTCAGCATCACGGTGCGCACGCCTGCGCCGTGCAGCGCGCTGATCGCGGCCTTGGCGGAGTCGCGGATCGGGTCGGCTACCGCGAGGACACCCAGCGGCCGTCCGTCGACGGCAACGTACATGGCCGTCTTACCGTCGACGGCAAGCGCCCCGGCTTTGCCGGCCAGCGCGGCGATGTCGATGTTGTCGCGCCGCATGAGCCGGGCGTTGCCGATGAGCACCGTCCGGTCGCCGACGGTGGCCTGGACCCCGTGGCCGGGGATCGAGTCGAAGGCCTCAGGAGGGTTGACGGTGATGCCGCGCTGGCGGGCGGCGTCGACGATCGCCGTGGCGAGAGGGTGCTGCGAGGGCTGGTCGGCGCCTGCGGCCAGTCGCAGCAGTTCCTCCTCGGTCACGCCATCGACGGAGATCAGGTCGGTGACGGTGGGTTTGCCGGCGGTCAGGGTGCCGGTCTTGTCGAACACGACGGTGTCGATGCCCGCGGTCGTCTCCAGGGCGGTCGCGTTCTTGAACAGCACACCGCCGCGGGCACCCTGCCCGACACCGACGGTGATGGCGGTCGGTGTGGCCAGGGCCAGGGCGTCGGGACAGGCGATGACAATCGCCGACACCGCCGCGGTCAGCGCGAACCCGACTCCGTGCCCGCCCCACAGCATCCATGCCGCGAACGTCAGGGCACCTGCGGCCAGCGCGACGTAGACGAGGTACTTGCCTGCGGTATCGGCCAGGCGTTGCGCGGGGGCTTTGGACGCCTGGGCGTTGCGAACCATCTGCACGATACGTGCCAGAGCGGTGTCGGCGCCGACGGCGGTGGCGGTGAACGTGAACGCGCCGGTGGTGTTGATGGTGCCGCCGACCACCGTGTCGCCGGGCCGTTTGACGACCGGCACCGGCTCACCGGTGATCATCGATTCGTCGACGTAGGACTGCCCGTCGGCGACGGTGCCGTCGACGGGGACCTTCGCGCCTGGCTTGACGACGATCACGTCGCCGGTGACGACCTGGTCGAGGGGAAGCTCGGTGTCCTGGCCGTCGCGGCGCACGATCGCCGTCGGCGGCGCCAGCGACAGCAGCGCTTCGACGGCGCGTCCGGTGGCGAACCGTGAGCGCATCTCCAGCCAGTGGCCGAGCAGGCTCAGCGTGGTCAGCATCGCGGCGGCTTCGAAGAACACCTCGTGTCCGCCGAGCAGGGTCGAGGCGACCGAGTACAGATAGGCCACGAGGATGCCGACGGCGATCAGCGTCATCATGGTGACCTCGCCGTGGCGCAGCGACCGGGCGGCCGAGGAGATGAACGGCCAGCCGCCCCACCACACGACCGGGGTGGCCAGGATCAGTCCGAACCAGCCCATGGACAGGCCGAACGGTGGCTGCGACGGGAACCCGAACACCTCCCCGATCGGGGAGAACAACACGATCGGGATGGTGAGGATCGCGCTGAGGACGAAACGGCGCAGCATCGAGGCGACCATGTCGGCGCCGTGGCCGGCGTGCTCGTCGTGGCCGCCGTGTTCGGTGTGCTCGGCCGGGTGGGCGGGCTCGGCGGCATGCGGGTGGTCCATCGTCGCTGTGCCCGAGTGTTGGTGGTGATCGGCGTGGGCGGTACCCGGGTCGTCGGCGGGTGCGCCGGCGGCGGTGTGGCTGGGGTGGTGGGCGTGGGCGTCGGACTCGTCGGTGTGGCCGGCGGCCGGGTGCCCTGGCTGGCAGCACGAGGCGGGGCAGTCGGCGCAGTCGCAGCCGTAGCCGTGCCCGCGTAGCAGTGCCTGGATGCTGGCGGTGTCGGTGCGGGCCGGGTCGTAGGCGATGTGCAGGACGGAGCGGGTCCGGTCGGCGACTGCGGAAGTGATGGCCGGCTGCGCAGTCAGGAATCGTTCAAGTGCGGCCAGTTCGGTGGCGCAGAAGCAGAAGTCCAATGCGACCTCGGCGACGTGGCTGCGGCGCCCCCTGTCGTGCCGGTGGTCGTGGCCGGTGTGTTGCTGTTTCATCGCGGTTCCCCAGTCCCGTCTTTTCTAGATCCACTTCCGACCATACCCCGTGGGGGTAAGTCAGGCGCGGAATTTGATCATTATTCGGGAGCGCTGCTGATGGCGCCGGTGACGATCTGGTGGGTGGCGGCGGGCAGCTGCCGTGTCGGCGGCTGCCCGCCCTCGGTTGGTCAGGCTCGGACGTGGAGGTCGCCGCTAGGCTGCTCGGCGGTCGCCTGCCAGGTCGGCGTCTGTGTTGAGGGGGACGGTGGTGTGCGCAGTGTCAGTGCGGCCAGGACCGCAGCTGCGGCTGCGATGACCGCGGCGCCGGTGAACGCGGCCGAGAATCCGCTTGTCAGCGCCAGGGGGTCGCCGAGCGCCGTGGCGCCGCGGGAGGCGGCCAGGGCGGTCATCGCCGCCAGGCCGAGTGCCGAGCCGACCTGGTAGCTGGTGTTGACCAGACCAGAGGCCAGGCCTCCGTCGGCGGGCGGCGCGGCGGAGATCGCGGTGCCCAGCGACGGGATGAACGCCAGCGCCATACCCACTGCGGCCAGCAGTGACGCGGCGAGCACGTCAGCGGTGAAGCTACCGTCAGGGCGTACCAGCGCCAGCCAGCCGATGCCTGCGGCCAGGATCGCCAGGCCGGTGACCGTGGTCGTCTTTGACCCGAACCGGGCGATGACCCGGGGCGCGACGGTGATCATCGCGGCCATGATGAGCACCGTCATCGGCAGCAGCGCTGCGCCTGCGGGCAGTGAGCTGTAGCCGAGGACCTGCTGCAGGTAGAGGTTGAGGAAGAACCACATCGGGATCCACGCCGCGCCCAGCAGCGCCTGGGCGAGGTTGGCCGCGGCGAGGTTGGGTGAGCGCAGCAGCGACAGCCGCAGCAGCGGCGCCCGCCGCACGCCCTGGATGATCACGAAGGTGGCCAGCAGCGCGGTCGCGGCGCCGAGCACGGCCCAGGTGTAGGGCGAGGTCCAGCCGCGTTCGGGGGCGGCGATGATGCCGTACACGAGTGCGGCCAGGCCGGCGGTCACGGTGAGTGCGCCGGCCCAGTCGATGCTGCCGCGGGCGCGTGTTCCTGCGGGCATCAGTGCCGGTGCGGCGATGACGGCGACTATGGCGACGGGGATGTTGAGGTAGAAGATCCACGGCCAGGACAGGTACTGGGTGATCAGGCCGCCGAGGAACACTCCGGCGGTTCCGCCTGCCGGTGCGGCCGCGCCGTACAGGGCCAGGGCCCGGGTCAGTTCGCGGGGGTTGGCGCCGAACAGCATCATCAGCAGGGTCAGCGACGATGGGGCGATCAGGGCGGCGCCTGCGCCCTGCACGGCGCGGGCGCTCAGTTCGGTGGCGACGTTGCCTGCGGCTCCGGCCAGAGCGGATCCGGCCAGCAGGATGATCCAGCCGGTGATGAACATGCGCCGGGCGCCGAACAGGTCGGACAGGCGTCCGCCGAGAAGCAACAGGCCACCGAAGGCGATGACGTAGGCGTTGAACACCCAGGACAGGTTCTGCTGGGTGAAGCCGAGCTGGGACTGGATGTGGGGTAGGGCGACGCCGATGATCGACGTGTCCATGATGACCATGAACTGTGCGGCGGCGATGAGCGCCAGGGCCCACCAGCGCCGCGGTTGCGTTGACATGACTTCGAGGTCCCTTCAGGGTTCCGGCCGGGTGGGCCGGCTGGTCTAGGGGTGAGCGGTGTATCCGGCGGCGGCGAGGGCCGCGACGATGTCGGCCTGGGTCGCGGTGCCGGCGACGGTGAGGGTGGCGGTGGCAAGGTCGACCGAGGCGTCGGTGACGCCCGGCACGGCCCGCGCTGCGGCGGTGACGCGAGTGGCGCACGAGCCGCAGGTCATCCCGGACACGGCGTAGGCGCGGCCGATGGTCGGGACGGTGGTGGTCGAACAGGTGCCGTTGTCGCAGCAGCCCATGACAGAACCCCTCTCAGATACCCATACCCGGTGGGGGTATGGCGTCTTCGGCAACCTAGCATACCCCCCGGGGGTTTCGCTATAGTGGTGTCATGACGACGCACGCCCACGCCCCGACCACGCCCGCCACCGGCGCCCCGACCCGCGGCTACACCGCGACCAAGGACCAGTTGCTCACCCGCATCCGCCGCATCGAGGGCCAGGTGCGCGGCATCGAGAAGATGGTCGAGGACGACCGCTACTGCATCGACGTGCTCACCCAGATCTCGGCGATCCAGGCCGCGCTGGACAAGGTCGGCCTCGGCCTGCTGGACGGCCACGCCCGCCACTGCATGCAGGCCGGCGCCGAGCAGGGCCGCTCCGACGAGATGGCCACCGAGATGATGGCCGCGGTCGGGCGGTTGATGAAGCGCGGCTGAACGGGTCACCGCGTCGTGGACGGCGGGTGCAGGGCTGGTCCACGCACCCGCCGCGTGCCGCTACTTCAGCCGGTCGAGAATCTGCTGCCACGAACAGAGCAGCGGCGAGTGAGCCGGTCAGCAGCAGCCGCCGGACGGTGTGCTTCGCGTTCACGGGTATGCCTTCCATCGGTCTGCCTGACGTGAGGTGTTCCGTGCGGCCGCGGGTGGGCCGCCGGGTCGTCTCACGTCCGAGACACCGACAGTCGGGCAAGGCGTATGCGCAGCGGTTCCACCGCAGGCGGCCCACGCGAGCAGGCGAACGCCGCCGCGGCCGGCCGTGGCGGATGGACGCGGCCGGCCGCTCGGCGCAGCCAGAACCAGGCGATCGCGAGCAGCGCCAGGGCTGACAGCACGGCCATGCAGACGCTGAATGCCTGCCATGGCTGGTGGTCGCCGCATCCGTGGCAGTCGTCCTGCTGGAATGCGGGGGCTGCGGCCGGCACGGCTTGGGTGTTGGCGCTCGCCGATTCGGGGTGGTGGGGGCCTGCGTGTGCTGCGTGGCCGAAGGTGTGCATGAGGGTGAGGCCGAACAGGACTGCCAGCAGCAGCGCTCGCAGCGTCACCCGGTGCACGTCGGTCACTTTCCACGGTAGCCATGCTCTCGCCCGCGCAGCGGGTGATCGCATCTGCGGCCAGGGTGCCACGCGCCGCGGTCCGGATACGGGCGGGGGGTATCTTCGGCGGCGAGCAGGCGATACACGCATCGGCCAGTGGTCGGGCGGTGAGCCCGGTGCCAGTGCGGTCAGCCGGTGAGGGCGTGGCCTGCGGGGAGGAAGTGTCTGTTGTGACGAGGGCCATCGCCTCCCGCTGGCCACACCCCCGGGGGGTATGCTACGGTCCGAGGAAGAGATACCCCATGGGGGTATCGCGTGGAGGGAGTTGTGATGGAGACCGTCTACACCGTCAAGGGCATGACCTGCGGGCACTGCGTCAACTCGGTCAGCGCCGAAGTCGGCAGGATCGACGGCGTGACCGGTGTGCAGGTCGACCTGGCGTCCGGTGCGGTCACCGTGACGAGCACCGCGCCGCTGCAGCAGGCCGCGGTCGCCGCCGCGGTCGACGAGGCAGGCTACGAACTGATCGGAGCACGGTCATGAACACCCCGCTCAAGCTGAGCCTCTACGGGCTCGGCCTGGCCGCGGTCTTCGCAGCGTCGCTCGGGGCCGGCCACCTGGCCGGCCCCGGCTCTGCCGCTGACAACCCCCCACCGGCAAGCCCGGCGCACGGCGGCCACACCGCCACACCTGCCGCCCCGCAGGCGGCAGAGGTTCCCGGCGGACTGCAGATCGCCCAGGACGGCTACCGGCTGCAGCCGCTGACCGCCGCGCTGTCCGCCCAGTCCCCCGCCACGCTGCGGTTTTCGGTCCTGGGCCCGGACGGCAAAGCGGTCACCGGCTACACGCCCACCCACGACAAGGACCTGCATTTGATCGTCGTGCGCCGGGACCTCACCGGTTTCCAGCACGTGCACCCCACGCTGGGTCCCGACGGCGTGTGGCAGATCGACGTGAAGGCGCCGGCGGCCGGGCAGTACCGGCTGTTCGCCGACTTCCAGCCCGCCGGCCGCAACGGGCCGCTGACCCTCGGCGTGGACCTGCCCGCCGCAGGTGACTACCAGCCGCAGCCGCTGCCCGCGGCCGCACGAACGGCCACCATCGACGGCTACACCGTCACCCTCGACGGCGACCTGGTTCCCGGCACCTCGTCGAAGCTGACGCTGACCGTCGCCAAGGACGGCGTACCGGCCACCGACCTGCAGCCGTACCTGGCCGCCTACGGGCACCTGGTCGCGCTACGTGACGGAGACCTGGCCTACCTGCACGTGCACCCCGACGGAACACCCGGCGACGGCCGCACCGCACCCGGGCCGCACATCGTCTTCCACGCCGAGGTCCCGTCAGCCGGGGCGTACCGGCTGTTCCTGGACTTCCAGCACGCCGGGGTCGTACGCACCGCGGCGTTCACCGCGCTGGCCGGGCAGCCCGCCGCATCTGATTCACCGGCACCGGTGCCGAGCGCACCGGCGCCCCGCCCGTCGCACGGACACGAAGGAGGGCACTGATGAGCACCGACAGCAAGCCGCTCACCTACGCCGCCCAGCAGATCGAGCTCGCCATCGGCGGCATGACCTGCGCCTCCTGCGCCGCGCGGATCGAGAAGAAGCTCAACCGCATGGACGGCGTGACCGCCACGGTCAACTACGCCACCGAGAAGGCATGGGTGACGTTCCCCGACACGGTGAGCGCCGATGACCTGATCGCCACGGTTCAGGCCACCGGCTACACCGCCGCCGTGCCCGCACCCCCGCAGACCGACACCGACCAGCAGCCCGAACCGGCCGACGAACTCGCCGGGCTGCGCCGACGGCTGTGGACCTCGCTGGTCCTGGCGGTGCCGGTCGTGGTCCTCGCCATGGTCCCGGCGTGGCAGTTCACGAACTGGCAGTGGCTGTCGCTGACCCTGGCGGCACCGGTCGTGGTCTACGGCGGCGCGCCGTTCCACCGCGCCGCGTGGGTCAACCTGCGCCACGGCGCGGCGACCATGGACACCCTGATCTCGGTCGGCACCCTGGCGGCGTTCGGGTGGTCGGTATGGGCGCTGTTCTTCGGCAGCGCGGGCACCCCCGGCATGACGCACCCGTTCAGCCTGTCGATCTCCCGCAGCGACGGCTCCGGCAACGTCTACCTCGAGGTGGCCGCCGCGGTCACCGTGTTCATCCTCGCGGGCCGGTTCTTTGAGGCCCGGTCCAAGCGACGCGCCGGCGCGGCCTTGCGGGCGCTGCTCGAACTCGGCGCCAAGGACGTCAACGTTCTGCGTGACGGCCGCGAGCAGCGCATCCCGGTGGCACAGCTAGCGGTCGGGGACAGTTTCGTGGTCCGGCCCGGGGAGAAGATCGCCACCGACGGCGTCGTCGCCGACGGCAGTTCGGCGGTGGACGCCTCGATGCTGACGGGCGAGTCGGTGCCGGTCGAGGTCGGTCCCGGTGACGCGGTGGTCGGTGCGACCGTCAACGTCGGCGGGCGGCTGGTCGTGCAGGCCGGCCGGGTCGGTGCTGACACGCAGCTGGCGCAGATGGCACGTCTGGTCGAGCAGGCACAGACCGGCAAGGCGGCCGTGCAGCGGCTGGCTGACCGGATCTCGGCGGTGTTCGTCCCGATCGTCATCGCGCTGGCGGTCGCGACGCTCGGGTACTGGCTGGGCACCGGCAACGGGGTCGCGGCGGCGTTCACCGCCGCGGTCGCGGTACTGATCATCGCGTGCCCGTGCGCGCTCGGCCTGGCGACACCGACGGCGCTGCTGGTCGGCACCGGCCGAGGCGCACAGCTGGGCATCCTCATCAAGGGTCCCGAGGTTCTCGAATCCACGCGCCGGGTGGACACCGTCGTGCTGGACAAGACCGGCACCGTGACGACCGGCCAGATGACGCTGGTCGAGGCCGTCACCGCCGACGGCACCGACCGGGCCACGGTGCTGCGGCTGGCCGGCGCGGCCGAGGCAGCCTCCGAACACCCGATCGCCCAGGCCATTGCCGCCGCGGCGGCCGAAGCCGGGGACCTGCCGCCGGTGTCCGAGTTCGCCAACACCCAAGGCCTGGGTGTCACTGGCACGGTCGAGGGCACGGCGGTGGTCGTGGGCCGGGCGGCGCTGCTGGCCGAGCACGGAATGACCGTGCCGGCCGAGCTGGACGGCGCGCGGCAGGCCGCCGAACGCGTCGGACGCACCGCGGTCCTCGCTGGCTGGGACGGTGCCGCGCGGGCGGTGTTCGCCGTCGCCGACGTCGTCAAGCCGACCAGCGCCGCCGCGGTCGCCGGGCTGCGGGCGCTGGGTTTGACGCCGGTGCTGCTGACCGGTGACAACACCACCGTCGCCAAAGCCATCGCGGCCGAAGTCGGCATCGAGCAGGTCATCGCCGAGGTCCTGCCCGCCGACAAGGTCGAGGTCGTCAAGCGGCTGCAGGCCCAGGGCAAGGTCGTGGCGATGGTCGGCGACGGCGTCAACGACGCCGCCGCCCTCGCCCGGGCCGACCTCGGCCTGGCGATGGGCACCGGCACCGACGCCGCGATCGAGGCAGCCGACCTCACCTTGGTCCGCGGTGACCTCATGGCGGCGGTCGACGCGATCCGGCTGTCGCGCCGGACCCTGGCGACGATCAGGACGAACCTGTTCTGGGCGTTCGCCTACAACGTCGCTGCCCTGCCGCTGGCGGCGCTGGGGCTGCTCAACCCGATGATCGCCGGGGCTGCGATGGCCCTGTCGTCGGTGTTCGTCGTTACCAACAGCCTGCGGCTGCGCGGCTTCAAAACCGTCACCGCACGCTCCTGACCGAACAGCGCCGGTGGCACCGCCCAGGCTCGGACGGTGCCACCGGCGCACCTTCGCCCGGAAGGCCACCCCACATGCCCTCCTCCACCCCCGCGGCAAGCACCTGCCGGGTCGTGCTGTGCCGCGGCTGCTGCTGCGGCACCCTCGACAAACACCCCGACACCGACCACCACCTGCAGACCGACCAGCTGCGCGCCGCCGCGGGCAGCAACCTGACGGTCACCGGCTGCCTGGGCAACTGCGAGCGCAGCAACACGATCGTGGTGCTGCCCAGCGCTGCCGGCCGTGCCGCGGGCGGCCGGGGCACCTGGCTCGGGCGCATCCTCGACCCGGCGCTGACCCAGGCCGTCGCCGACTGGATCGCCGCAGGCGGACCGGGGCTTGCCGACCCGCCGCAGCGGCTGGCCCCGCACGTTCAACCACCTGGTCGTCGCATCGCCGCGGCCGCCCCAGCCGATGCGCGCTGACCCCACCGCGGCGCAGCGGCAGACCGCAGCCGGACGCGCCCCGTATCCTGTGTCCATGCAGCACAGCGCGACCCGATCAGCGGCGATGCCGCTGCGTGTCGTGCTCGTCGCGCTGCTGCTGGCGGGGCTGGGGCTGTGGCAGTCGTGGCAGTGCACCGATGACATGGCCCTGCTGCTGATGCCGGCTGCCATGGCAGCCGACTCGGGCCACGACCGGCATCCGACTGACGCCGAGCACGGACAGCAGCCCACCGACGACCACGGCAGCCTGGCTGTGGCGTGCATGAGTGTGCTGGCTGCGATCGCCGGGGCGCTGCTGTTGCTGGCCGAACCGTCTCGGCTGCTGACGCTGCTGCGCCGAGCCGGTCAGGTTCTGGTGCACCCCGTCGGGCCGCTGCCGCGCGCGGCGACCCTCGCGCAGCTGTGCATCCTGCGCACGTAGGAGAAACCCGCCCCGACACATCTACTGACGTGGATGTTGTGCTGCTGGTTTCCTCCTTCTTGCGAAAGGTCTCATCCCCACGTGTCGACGAATCTTTTCTCCGTGCTGCTGCTCGGCCTGCTCGCCGGAGGCGTGTCCTGCGCCGCGGTGCAGGGCGGCCTGCTGGCCGGCCTGGTGTCCCGCCAGCGCCAACCTGTCACCACCGGCCCCAGCCGTCGCCGCGCTGCCCCGGTTGCGCCGGCCGGCGTCGGTGACGACCTCGCCCCCGTCGGCGGGTTCCTGATCGGCAAGCTCGCCTCCCACGCCCTGCTGGGCGCCCTGCTCGGCGCCGTGGGCACCGCGGTGCAGCTCGGCATGCACCTACGTGCCATGGTCCAGATCGGCGCCGGGCTGCTGATCATCGCGATGGGTCTGGGCCAGCTGGGCGTCAAGGCGTTCAACGGCCTGACCTTCACTCCCCCGGCCTCCTGGACCCGGCTGGTACGCGGCCGCGCCCGATCCCAGTCCGCACTGGCTCCGGCCGTGCTCGGCGTGGCCAGCATGCTCATCCCCTGCGGGGTGACGCTGTCGGTGATGGCCCTGGCTGTGGCGTCCGGGTCGCCGTGGCAGGGCGCGCTGATCATGGCCGTGTTCGTGGTGGGGACCGCGCCGCTGTTCACGGTGCTGGGCTTCGCGGCCGCCCGTGCCCGCCGTGCCGCCGGTGCCTGGGCCAAGCGTCTGGCGGTCGCGACCGGGGTGCTGATCCTGGCCCTGGGTGCCTACACCTTCAACGGTGGCCTGGAACTGTCCGGCTCCCCGGTTGCCGCCAGCCAGATCGCCTACGCCCTCGGCCTGACCGGCGATGCCCCCGCTGAGGTCACCGGCCCCCGGGTCAGCGTCGAGTCCGGCCACCAGACGGTGATCGTCAGCGCCGTCACCGGCGCCTACACCCCGGCCAACCTCGACGTGGCCGCCGGGCTGCCCACCACGCTGATCGTGCGCTCGGACAAAGCGCAGGGCTGCGTGCGCTCCTTCGTCATCCCCAGCCTCAACGTCGAGAAGATCCTCCCGGTCAACGGCGACACCCGCATCGGCCTCGGTGTCCTGAAACCAGGCCGGCTGGCCTACTCCTGCGGCATGGGCATGTACACCGGCCGCCTGACCGTCACGGAGCAGTCCTCATGAGCGCGACCTACGTATTCACCGTAACCGGGATGCACTGCGCCAGCTGCGGACTGCTCATCGACGAGACCCTCGAAGACGAGGTCCCCGGCGTGCAGCGCGCCGAAACCAGCGTCCGCAAAGGCCACACCGTCGTGACCGGCGACGACGGCCTCGACCCGGCCATCGTCGCCGCAGCGATCACCGCGGCCGGATACCAGGCGGTTCTGGCGCCGCAACCCTGAGCGCGAAAGACGGCAGATGCCGTTGCCGGTGGCGCGACGACCGCCACCGGCACCGCAGTATGCCCACTGCGTGCCGAGCACCGGCCTGCCACGAAACCGCACCAATGAACGCTTTTCGGACATATGGTGGTCGAGGATTGCTGGACCTGTCCCAGGGAGCCGACATGGGTCACACCGTTCGCGCGACGGCGCTCACCGCCGCGGTCCTGATTGCCACCGGTTCTGTTTCGGGCTGCGCCGGCACGCAGGCCACCCAGAACACACCTGTGCCTGCCGCGGTGCAGCCAAGCCCGACCCAGCAGTTCAACGACACCGACGTGCAGTTCGTCCAGCAGATGATCGTGCACCATCAGCAGGCACTCATGATGGCCGACATGGCGGCGCAGAAGGCGGCCGGATGAGCCTCGCCGCACCCTTGAACCACAGTGACGACGGACCGCAGTTTGCACAGACTACAATTTGCTCATGCGCGGTCACCGTGCGTTGATAGAGCCGTCAAGTGTGGCGCCGGCGAAATCCGCCAAGGCGGCAAGTCCGGATGCTCTGGTGTCCTCGCCCGCTGACGGCATCTCGCTGCCCGAGCCGTTACGCACCCGTATGCAGCAACGATTCGGTTTCGACCTCTCCACGGTCTCGATCCATGCCCGCGGCGCGGACGCCGCAGCAGCGCATGCGCTGGGCGCCGCGGCGGTCACGGTGGGACGACACATCGTCTTCGCTCAGGGAACCTATGCGCCCGAGACCGCTACCGGTCAGCGCCTGATCGCCCACGAACTCACACATGTCGTCCAGAACGCGCGCTTCGGAGCCGGCCCACCGCGGATCAGCGCCGCGACGGACACTGCGGAACGCGAGGCCGAACGCCTCTCGAACAGCGACGCCGGAACCGTGCGGGAGGCCCCGACGGCGGCGGTGGCCCGGCAGAGCGCTCCGGCGACGGCGCCGCCGCCCAACCGGGTGCAGGAGAACATCCCGCCGGTGTTCGCCGTGTTCGCGAACCCGGTCGCCGCGACGCCCGCCGGCGCGCCAGCCGCGTTCGACGCCTACAAGGCGTTGGCCGCAGATGATAAGGAAAAAGCCCTCAAGTGGGCCCATTCCACGGGTCGACTGAAGCTGGTACTTGCCGCGCTGGGACCGGTCAGGGCGGCCGAGCCGAAGTATGCCGACATCGTGCATGGCATCCTGCGCTGGATCGAGGAGACCGAGACGCGAAAGACGACGGGAAAGACCGACGCGGAGATGGCGAAGGTGCAGGCCACCTTCATCAAGGCCCAGCCATCAGCGCCGCCAGGCTGGGGCGGGACCACGCAAACACGCTGGGCCGGGCTGCTGCCGGCGGCGCGGAGGGACTGGGCCGATCGCGGGCTCAAGGCGATCGCCGCGATGGTCTCCTACGCCCACGGCGCCGCTCCCGAGCTGGGGCTGACGGCGGGCAGCTTCGAACTGAACTTCGACCTGATGGACACGCTGTCGTTGGGTTCGCTCGCAGCGGTAGGGTCGGCACCTGGCAAGAACGTCACGATCGGCTTCGAGTTCGTCGCCCTCGTGGAGGTCGATCCGGCCTATGCACTGTCGACCGTGGTGCACGAACTGGCCGGCCATCCGATGTACGACGAGGCCAGCGGCGCCTCGACCTACTCCGCGAACTATGCCGCGAAGCTGTACAGCGCCGCTGCTGCACAGGTACCGTCCGTGGCCGACCCGCACGGGAACGAGACGTTCGGGTACTGGCAGTCGGAGATCTACTCGCTACTCAAAGAAATCCCCTACTGGCGTGCGGTGTTGCCTGCACACGCCGCCAAACGCCTCGATCTGCCGGGCCCCGCCACGACCGCTGCCGCGACCGCCTACGACCCACGCAGCGAGATCCCCGGCGTCTTGCAGAGCATTCGCGACAACTGGGAACCGTCGCTCGTCAACGGCCTCGTGCGCGGGTTCTACCAGCGGGTGGCGAACGATCCGAGCATGAGGAGGGAGTCCGTGACCGAGTTCGAGAACATCGTCAGGCAGGTGTTTCCCGCAGCCGACGCCGCGGTGATCCTCAAGTGAGCGTTCCCGCCTTGCCGCTGCCCGACGACGCCGAGGCCGATCGCCAGATCCGACGATTGCTCGCGCCCAGCGGAGATCCGCAATACCGGCTGGCACGCGGCGCGGCGCTGACCTGGCTGCTGGAGCATCCGCAGGAGGCATATCCGCGACTGCTGGCGATCCTGCAGAGTCCGGCACCGCCTGCCCTGGCGCTGGCCGCGGTAGTCCACTTCCAGCGCGCCGACAGCGTGCCGGTGTTGGAACACGTGCTGCACACCGCCGACGATCCGACCGTGGTCGTCGCCGCGCAGGCACTGGCCGAGCACCCGGCACCCGAGGCGGGCGCGGTGCTGCGACGTGCGCTGGGCTCGGCACGCGAGCAGACCGTGGCGTCGGCCGCCGACGGACTGGCGATGCGCGGCGACTCGGCAGCGTGCGTGCCGTTGACCGCGGCACTGCAGCACCCCGACCCCGACGTGCGCAGGCGCGTGCAGGCCGCGGTCGCCCGACTGGGTTGCGAGCAGCCGGCGCATGGTGCGCCAGGGTGACGTGACGCTGACGCCGCGGTGACGGCTGGTAGCGACGATGCGTTCATGGGCAATATGACCTCGAGCCCGCGGACGCTGCGCGGCGCGATCTTCGCCATCGACATGGCGATGCCGCTGCCCCGTATCGTGATCTTTCAATACAACCCGGAGAGCGTCACGCGGTCGCTGACGCCGCGATCGGCCCCGACGGGCGCGTCGGCTGCCGGGCCCGCCGATGCGCACCGTATCTGGGGAGCGCCGGTCGAGTCCTGCAGCATGGTCGTCGAGGTCGATGCTGCCGACCAGCTTTCCGACGTCCATGCGGGGGTGGTCGGTGTCAGCGCGCAGCTGGCCGCATTGGAGTTGCTGCTGTACCCCAACGTGATCCAGGTCGTCGCGAACACTGCGCTACTGGCGGCAGGGACGATCGAGATCCTGCCGCCGCAGAGCCCGCTGACGGTGTTGGTCTTCGGGCCGGGGCGCGTCGTTCCGGTGCGTGTGGACGGCCTGTCGATCACGGAAGAGGCGTTCGATCCGTTGCTCAACCCCATCCGGGCCCGGGTGGAGTTGAAGGTGACCACGCTGACCTACAACGATCTGCCGCCGAGCGACGCGGGGTATGCGCTGTTCCTGGTGCATCAGGTAGTGAAGGAGGCGCTGGCGGTCACGGGTTCGGCTGTGGCCGTCGGGTCGGCGTCATTCGAGCTGGCGGGGGTTTGAGTGTCGACCGCGATCAGCCGCTACGCGGATGCGCCGACGGCGACTCTGACGGTCTCGGACGGCCGGGGCGGTCGGCGGGAGGTCCGGTACCTGCTGAGACGTGCGCCGACGATGGAGGTGGCCCTCGAGTCGGGTGTGCTCATCCGTCACCGGGTACGCGCCGACGACCGGCTGGACCTGCTGGCAGCGCGCTACCTGGGTGATCCCTGCGCGTACTGGCACATCTGCGACGCGAACGCGGCGTTGGACCCCGACGCTCTGGTGGGGCCGGCCGCGGAGGGTTCCACCATTCTCATCCCGGGGGGCTGAAATGCCAGGCGGTGGGCTGCATCTGAGCGTGCTGGCCGGGTCGACCATCCCGGTGCCGCTGCCTGCACCGATGGCTGCCCGGCTGCGTTCGGTCACGGTGACCGAGAGCGACAAGGATCGTTCGCTGTTCTCGATGACCTTCGATGCAGGGCGGTCCGGGCCCGCGGCGGTCATGGACACCGCGCTGCTGACCGCCTCCCCGGTGGCCGCGTTCGCGCGCGTGGTGCTCGTGGTCAAGTTCGGTGCGCTGCCACGAGTGCTGATGGACGGCATCATCACGCAGGTGGAGCTGGCGCCAGGAAGGCAGCCGGGGTCGGCCACCCTCACCGCTCTCGGCGAGGACGTGACCTACCTGCTCGACCGCGTCGAGGCCGACGCCGAACACGCCTGCCTCAGCGACTTCCTGATGGTGCAGAAGATCCTTTTGCAGTACTCCGGGCACCGGCTCGTGCCGATGGTGATCCCAACCCCGGTATCGGACCCCGTGTTGCCGGTCGAGTACGTCCCGACTCAGCACGACACCGATCTGGGACATCTGCGCCAGCTGGCCGAGCTCCACGGCTATGTCTGCTACGCCATTCCGGGACCGGCGCCGGGCCAGAGCGTCATCTATTGGGGTCCGCCGGTGCGACAGGGGCCGCCACAGCGTGCCCTGTCGGTCGATCTGGGGCCGCACAGCAACGTCACGGAGGTCAACTTCCGCCTGGAAGCCCTCGGACCGGTGCTGCTCGACGGCGAGGTGCTGGACGAACGTTCCGGACAGCAGCTGCCCGTGCGCACCGCGGCCAGTCTGCGGCCCCCGCTGTCGGTGCTCCCGTTGTGGGCGACCCGCCAGGGCGACCTCCGCCGGCGCCGGTTTCGTGACAGCGGCGTGACCATCACCACCGCCTACGCCCGCGCGCAGGCCCGGGTCGACGCGGCCAGTGACGCGGTGATCGCCGAGGGCGCCCTCGACGGGGCGCGCTACGCCGACGTGCTGCGCCCTCGCGGGCTGGTCGGGGTACGCGGTGCGGGCTGGTCGCACGACGGCCTGTGGTACGTCCGCCAGGTCACCCACGAACTCTCCCGCGGGGCATACCAGCAGCGTTTCACTCTCAGCCGCGACGGTTACGGCTCGACCGTACCGGTGGTGGTGACGTGAAGCAGTTCTTCGGCAAGTACCGCGGTGAAGTCAGGGCGAACATCGACCCGCTGCGGCGTGGCCGGGTGCAGGTCTCGGTACCGGCCGTGTTCGGCCACGGCAGGTTGAGCTGGGCCGAGCCGTGTGTGCCGTACGCCGGACGCGGTGTGGGGTTCTTCGCGGTGCCGCCGGTGGGCACGAAGGTGTGGGTGGAGTTCGAGGCCGGTGATCCGCGACGGCCCATCCTCGCCGGTTGCTTCTGGGAGCTGGGCCAGGTTCCCGGTCCTTCGCTGCCGCAGGTCAAGGTGTGGCAGACCGACTGCGTGACGATCACACTGAGCGATCTACCGCAGGTCGGTGGGCTCAGCATCGAGGTGCGTCCGCCCGCGGTCGCCAGCCCCATGAAGATCTCCTTGTCCGGCAGCGGCATCGAGGTGAAAAACGGCCTGGCCAGTATCTCCCTGGATCCGAAAACCGTGTCGATCAACGGCGGGGCATTGGAGGTGACGTGAATGCCAGGGTATCTGGCCCATCAGGCCGCCACGGTGCTCTGCGCCCACGGCGGCCAAGCCACACCCACTGCGACCTATCCGCGGGTGAAACTCAGCGGCAACGCCGCGGTGGTGCTGACCACGCCGTATGTCGTGGCCGGCTGCGCGATGCCGCCGCCGCCCCCGGGCACCGGCCCGTGCGTGTCGGGCCAGTGGGCCACCGGCACCGTGCGGGTACGCGTGCTGGGCGGCCTGCCGCTGGTCGTCCAGGGCGGCCAGGCGGTGTGCGTGCCGACCGGCACACCGCTGACGGTCGCGGCACAACAGATCAGGGTCAGGGGGACGTGATGCATCTGGCGTTTCCACTGCGGATCGACAGCCGCGGGCGCACCGCCGTGGCCGGCGACGAGGAGTACCTGCGCGGCCTGATCGAACAGGTGCTGTTCACCCGCATGGGCGAGCGGGTCAACCGACCCGACTTCGGCAGCGGGGTGAACAGCCTCGTCTTCGCCCCTGCCGGCGACGAGCTCGCGCAGGGTGTGCACGCCATGGTGCACGGGGCCCTGCAGCAATGGCTGGGCGAAGTGCTGCATGTGGAGGAGATCGGCGTGCAGGCGGCCGACAACGTCCTGCATGTCACGGTCGTGTACCGCCCGAGCAGCTCCGCGGCGGACCCGGCCGAGCGGCGAACCATACGCGTCAGTGCACCGGGCGGTGCGCCATGAGCGAGCAGGGCCGTACCGGGGTCGACGTCGACCGGGAGGCCCGGGTGGCGTTGATCCGCGGCAGCGGCCACAACGGCATCGACTTCGTCGAACTGCTGCCGGCACAGCCCCGCAGCATGTCCGACGGTGGCCGCACCCTGCTGGTGCACCTGCTCCGGGGTCCGGTCCCGGCCGAGCTGGATCGCAGCCGCGTGGCCGTCGTCGGGGGTGTGCGCCCGGATCCGCGTATCAACCCGGTACGCGTCGGCTGGGCGTACCCGGCCGCCGCCGTGACCAGCGCTGACCCGCCGCCGCTGGTGACCGACGCCGACCAGCAGGCGGTTCGGGCGGCATTGCAGCCGCAGGTCCGCGACCGGGTGCTGGTCGTACGCACCTCCAGCGGCGGCGACTGGTCCACCTATGTGCTGCGGCTGCTGGGCGCCGGCACGCACCTGGCACCGGACGGTTTCGACGAACCGCTGGCCGAGATCCCGTTCGTGTTCACCGTCGATTGCCCGTCGGACCTGGACTGCCGGGCCTCGCAGCAGGTGGCCGGGCCGCCGGAACCGGCACCGGTCGTCGACTACCTGGCCCGTGACTACGCGGCGCTGCGTGTGACGCTGCTGGATCGGCTGGCCGCACAGCTTCCGCAATGGACCGATCGCAGCCCCGCCGATCTGGGCGTGACTCTCGCCGAGCTCTTCGCATACCTGGGTGACCGCCTGGCTTACTGGCAGGACGCGGTGGGCGTGGAGGCGTATCTGAGCACCGCCCGACGCCGCACGTCGGTCCGCCGCCATGCCCGGTTGCTGGACTACCACGTGCACGACGGCTGCTCGGCACGGGCGTGGCTGGCGTTCACCGTAGGAGGTCCCGACAAGGACGGAACAGCACGGCCTGACGCGGTCGCCGACGTCGAGCTGCCCGCCGGCACGGCCGTCGCCGACCATGTGCCGGCCACCGCAGCCGGCATCGTGTCCGCCGACGAAGCCGCAGCAGCGGGCGCCGTCGTGTTCGAAACGTGCATCGCCGCGCGGCTGACAGCCGCGCGGGACAAGCTGCAGCTGCACAGCTGGGGCGACCCCGATCACACCCTGCCCGCCGGGACCACCTGCGCATACGTGCAGGTCCCCGCCGATACCCCGGACCTGCTTCTGCACACCGGTGACGTGCTCGTGCTGGCCGAGGTCGGAGCCAGCGGCAGGCCCGACAGCGGAGATCCGGCACGGCGATACGCGGTGCGGCTGGACCGCGAACCTACCCTGCGCCAGGACCCACTGGCCCCGGCCGGCGTGAAAGTCGTGGAAGTGCACTGGCACCCCGATGATGCGCTTCGCGGCCAGCTGCGGGTGTCGCGTCCGGCAGCCGACGGCCACATGTTCGTGGCCGCTGTCGCACTGGCCAATGTGGTGCCGGCCGATCACGGGGCGACGGTGGCCGTGGCCGAGCTCGACCCGGCCCAGGTGCCGCAGCATGGCGGTTACCGGCCGCGGCTGCCCCAGCCCGGCCTGGCGTGGGTCGAGCCGTACCGGCTGGCCCCGGACGCACCGGCTGCGGCCGTGCTGCGCCCCGACCCGCACGGAGCGGTGCCGCAAATCGAGTTGAAGGACCAGATCTACACCTGGAGCGCGCGGCGCGACCTGCTCGACAGCGGCTGGCTGGACGCGCACCTAGCCGTCGATATGGAGTCCGACGGCGTGACGCGGCTGCGGTTCGGCGATGGGGTCCTGGGCCGGCAACCGATCGCCGGAACGAGGCTGCAAGGTCACTGCCGTATCGGCGGCGGCACGCACGGAAACGTTGCCGCCGGGCAGCTCACCAAACTGCTGAGGCTGCCCGACGGGCAGGTGCTGAGCGGCATCTCGGTCGACAATCCGATCCCGGCCGCCGGCGGCACAGACCCGCAGCCGATCGCCGAAGCCCGCAATCTGGCACCGCACGCCTTCCGCGGGCAGCTTCGGGCCGTGACACCGGCCGACTACGCCGCCGTGGCCAGCGTCTTTCCCACGGTGCAGCGGGCCGTGGCGCGTCGCCGCTGGACGGGTTCGTGGTACGCGCACGAGGTCATGATCGACCCGATCGCGGGGCACGGCGAGGACGCCACGGTCGGCGCCCAGATCGCCACGGCACTGCAGATGCGCCGGATGGCGGGCGTGGACGTGGAGACCGCACGTCCGGTCTACGTCCCGCTGGAAATCGTGTTCACCGCCCACGTACACCCCGGCTATTCCCGCTCGAGCATCGCCGAGCAGCTGCGCCAGGCGCTGGGCACCGGCACGCAGCCAGACGGACGGCGCGGGTTCTTCCACCCCGACAACTTCACCTTCGGCCAGCCGGTCTACCTCAGCGACGTCGTCGCGGCGGTCATGGCGGTGCCGGGCGTGGCCCGCGTCGAAGTCGACGACACCCCGGGGTCCGGCAACGTCTTCGGCCGGTGGGGCCGGCCCAGCCGCAACGAGGTCGCACTGGGCCGCATCGAGATGGCACCGCGCGAGGTCGCGCGTGCCGACAGCGATCCGAGCAACCCGGAGAACGGCCGTGCCGAGGTCCTGCTGGAAGGCGGTGAGGCATGAACGCCGCGCAGCAGAGTGACCGGCCGCCGCAGTCTTACCCGGCAGCCGGGGGCGGGCCGCCGCAGAGCGGCGTGTTCAACCCTGCCGGGCAGCCGCGGCTGCGCTACCGCGCCGCGCCGCACGCGCAGGCCATGACACGTATGCGAGCCGCGCTGAGCGCCGCGCACCAGCCGCTGGCTGTGCGGCTGATGGCCGGGCACAACACCGACGACCCCGCGCTGGCGCTACTGGACGCCTGGGCCGTCGTCTGTGACATCGTGTCGTTCTACCAGGAACGCATCGCCGATGAGGGCTTCCTGCGCACGGCCAGGAGACGCGACTCGGTGCGAGAACTGGCCCGCACGCTTGGCCACGAGTTGCGCCCGGGGGTGTCCGCCCAGACACATCTGGCGTTCAGCGTGGAGGACTCCCCCGGCGCGCCGAGCACGGCCGTCGTCGCCGCCGGTACACCGGTGCAGAGTGTGCCGGGCCAGGACCAGCTGCCCCAGACGTTCGAGACGACCGCGGCGCTCACCGCGCACGTGGCGTGGAACGAGATCGCCGCGGTCGACACCGAGGCACAGGTCTTCGGAGCCGGCGAGACACAGATCTGGCTACTCGGCACCGGTCACGGCCTGCGGCCGGGCGACCCGCTGCTGCTGATCGCCGACACGCGAGCGGACCCCTCCCAGCGGCCCACGGGCAACCGCCGGCAACGCGCCCTCCACTGGGATTTCCAGGTGCTGCACGAGGTGCTGGAGCTGCCGGAGCCCGGCGGCGGCTGGACGGTGCTCACGATCACACCGGGCCTGGGCGCCAGACCTGATCTGGACCTCGGCACGCCTCGGGAGGCAGACAGGTCACGAGACGTGCAGGTGTATGCCTTCCGTGAGCGCGCCAACCTGTTCGGCATGAACGCCCCCGACCCCAAGCGGTTTCCCGACGAGACGCCCGTGGACGGCGATTGGGCCCAGTTCGGCGTCGGCTCCGGCGAGTTGGAACTCGACGGCGATCACCCGCAGGTGCTGACCGATTCATGGGTGGTACTCGAGCAGGCGAGCACGTGCGCGCTGTACCTGGTGACCGAGGTGTCGCCCGACGGGGCGAAGAAGTACGGCCTCAGCGGCCGTATCACCAAGGTCAAAGTCGCCGACGGAACGGGGTTGGGCACTTTCACCAGGCGCAAGACGCTCGTGCACTGCCAGTCGGTGCCGCTGCCGGCGGCACTGCGCCCTCGCCGCGGCACACTGGCGGGCCCCGAACTCGAGTTGCGGGCCAGCCAGCCGACGCTGCCCGAGGGTCGCCTGGTGCTGGTCACCGGCACAGCCGACGACACCAGGCAGCCGGCCGTCGAGCCGGCCACGGTGTCGGAGTGCCTGGGATCAGGTCCGGCCATGACCGTCAAATTCCAGCAGGCCCTGCGGCACCGCTATGTCCCGTCGAGCGTCCGGGTCCTGGGCAACGTGGTGGCCGCCACTCACGGCGAGACGGTCCTCCAGGTGCTCGGCAGCGGAGACGGCCGCGCGTCCTTCGCCGAATACCTGCTGCGCCGCGGTCCGCTGACCTATGTGCGAGCCGGCAACGCCGCCGGTGCCGTCGACACCCTGGAGGTTCGCGTCGACGACGTCCGCTGGAGCGAGGTCGAGTCGCTGGCCGATGCCGCGGCCACCGACCGCGTCTACAGCGTACGCACCTACGACGACGGCGAAGTGGGCGTCGTGTTCGGTGACGGCGTGCACGGCGCCCGCCCGTCCACCGGCATCGAGAACATCACCGCACGCTACCGCGTCGGCATCGGCCAGGAGGGCCGGGTCGATGCCGACGGGGTCAGCCTGCTCGTCCAGCGGCCGCTGGGCATCCGGCAGGTGCGCAACCCCGCCGCAACCCACGACTGGGCCCCGCCCGAAGACGTCGACCAGTCCCGTGCCAACGCAGCGCTACGCGTGCGCACGCTGGACCGCGCCGTGTCCGTGACCGATCACGAGGACTTCGCCCGGGGCTTCGCCGGGATCGGCCGTGCCCGCGCCGACCTGGTCTGGGACGGGCGCCGGCACCTGGTGGCCGTTTCGGTGCTCGGCGTCGACGGGCGAGAGCCCGGCGACGGGTTGCTGGCCGACCTGCGAACGGCGCTCGTCAACGCCCGCGACCCCGGCACCGAACTGATGGTCTGCGGTGGGCGGATGCTCACTTACGCGTTGACCATCCAGCTGGCCCACCACCCGGATCATGAGCGTGCCGCCGTGGAGGCCGCGGTGCGGGCAAGCCTGCGGGATCGGCTGGGTCCGGCCCGGGCCGACTTCGCATCGACCATCGCCGCCTCGCAGGTCCTCGTCGCGGCCGGCGCCGTGCCCGGCGTGCTGGCGGTCACCATGCCCCGTCTCGTGCTGGTCGGAACCGGTGCACCTCAACCACCCGGTCCGGGCCGAGGCGACCCACCGGGTGAGGCGCGGCCCGGGTCTGGTCCGGTCGGCGCGCTGCTGATCGCACAGCCCGCGCGGTGGGTGGACGGCGACCTCGCGCCGGCCCAGGCACTGTCACTGGCCGGCGACCAGATCACGATCGCGGAGATGCCGTGAGCGACAGCGTGCCGGATCCTGACGGCACCGCCGCGCCGGCCCGGCTGTTCCAGCTGCTGCCGGCGCACCTACGCGCCCGCGACGCCGCGGCCGGCGATGACCAGCCCGGTGGGCCGCTGGCCGCGCTGCTGCAGGCGGTCTGCGGCGAGCTGGAAGTCCTGGAGGCCGACATCGAGGGTCTCTACGACAACTGGTTCATCGAAACCTGCGCCGACTGGGTGCTGCCATATCTGGCGGATCTGGTCGGGCTGGAGCACCTGCCAGCCGACCTGGGGCCCGGCGTCAGCGCCCGCCGGCTCGTGGCCAACACCGTCGCCTACCGGCGGCGCAAGGGAACACCGGCGGTGCTCGAGCAGGTGGCCCGGGACGTCACCGGCTGGCCGGCCCGGACCGTGGAGTTCTTCCAGCTGCTGGCCACCACCACACACCTCAACCATGTGCGGCTGGACCGGCCGACGACCGCCGACCTTCGCCGCGCCGACACGCTGCAGCTGGTCGGGAACTTCGCCGGTGGCGCACTCGACTCGGTGGCGCACACCCCCGACGTACGGACCCTCAGCTCGGGCAGGGGCCGGTACGGCATCGCCAACATGGCCGTGTTCCTCTTCCCCCTGCAGACCTACGAGGTCACCTGGGCCCGGGCCAGCCACCGCGGCGAAGGCACGTACGCCGCCGACCCGCTCGGCAGAACCACGCCGCTGTTTGCGGCACACCGCACCGACCCGGTGATCGAGCACCTGGCGCAGGAAGCCGACCTGCCGCTGCCGCTGCGGCCACACCGGTTGCTGCAACTGTTGCAGGCGGCCCGGAATGCGCTGATCCCGGATGACGACCTGCCGATCGGCGTGCGGATAGGCACCCAGGGCCGGCCACTGCCCCCCGGCCGGATCCGGGTGTGCGGGCTGGAAGACCTCGACCCTCACGAGACCGAGCCACAGGTCATGATCGACCCTGTCGGCGGCAGCCTGAAGGTGTATCAGCTAGGCCGTCAAGTCACCCCCGAGCAGCTGTTCGTGCGGTACCGCTACGGTGCGGTGGCCAACGTTGGCGCGGGGCCCTACAACCGGCGCCAGATCCACGACCACTCCCTCTGCACCGACAACTTCCTGGGCGCGCCTCACGTCGCCGGGCAGATCGCGGTGCGCTCCGGCGCGCCGCCCTCCGCCGGCACCGTCGGCTCCCTCGGTGCAGCCCTGCAAGCGGCCGGGCACGCTTGGACGGGCTCGGCCGGGCCTGCCGGAGGGACCTATTTCGTCATCGTCACCGACAGCGCCACCTACACCGAAGACCTGAAGGTCGCGATCCCCGCCGGAGCACGCCTGGTGATCGTCGCCGCTGCGGCGCCGCCCGGCAGCCCCCTGCTGGCCGGCACCTACATCACCGACGGCCTGCGCCCTCACCTGCTCGGAAATCTCCATGTCACAGGCGACCAGACCAGTAGCCTGATCATCGACGGCCTGCTCGTCGAGGGCCGGGTCAGCGTCGGAGCCGGTCTGCTGTCCGCGCTGACCGTCAGCCAGTGCACCGTCACCAACGGGGTCACCGCAGGAACCCGGCTCGACGTTGAGGAGGATGAAGAGCGCGACACAGCGTCGGTACGCCAGGACGCCAACAGAGGCTTGAACATCAGGCTGGTCCGCAGCATCGTCGGTGCCGTCACGCTGGCCGACACGGTGCCGTCGCTGGCGGTCGCCGACAGCGTGTTGGACCCCAGCCTGCCGATGCGGTCGAACGCCGGCACCGCCGGAGCCGCGGCCGTGGCCGTCGCAGCCGCGGGCGCCGCGTTGACGGTCGAGGGCAGCACCGTGCTGGGCGAGGTGACGGTGCGCCGGCTGGAGGCCAGCAGCGCCATACTGGCCGGGCGCACCACCGTCCAGCACCGCCACACCGGCTGCGTTCGATACTGCTTCGTCGCACCGGGGTCGCGCATCCCCAAGCACTTCCGCAGCGTGCTGCCAGGCGATGAGGCCGCCCCGCAACCGGTGTTCGCATCATTGGATCCCGGATCCCCGCACTACGCGGCGCTGGCGCGGAGCTGCCCCCAGGAGATCGCCGAAGGCTCCGAAGGCGAGGCCGAGATGGGCGTACACCACCACCTGCGCCGCCCTCAGCGCATCCGTGCCGCACGGCTGCACATCGCACCGTACGTACCGACCGCACTGGAGATCACGATCATCGGAGGCTGACATGCACGGCGACTTCTCTCGACTTCCCGCTGACCGCGGACACCGCGCGGTGCTCCTCCAGCAGGGCCGAGTGCTGCTGGACTCGGACTGGAACGCGCAAAGTGCGATCGTCGTCTACCAGGACGAGACCCGCACCCGCGACATCGTCGGCCGCTGCGGCGGCCCGGCCGACTCCGCAGGCTTCAAAATCGTGGCAGACGACGGCACCGCCGCTACCAACGTGCCATGGGCCAGGCTGTGCATCACACCCGGCCGTTACTACGTCGACGGCATCCTGGTCGAGGCCGCCGCACCCGACGCGCCGACCGCGGCCCTCGACGGGTTCGGCCAGCAACCCGTTGCCGCGAAGGCAGGATGGTTTCTGGCCGACCAGCCGCACCTTCGCACCATCGGCCAGAACCCCGGACTGCCGGAAGAGACGGACGGGCACTTCTACGCCGCATACCTCGACGTCTGGCACCACCACCTCACCGCCGAGCAGGATCACGCCCTGCGCGAGGTGGCGCTGGCCGGGCCGGACACCGGAACGCGGCTGATGACCGTGTGGCAGGTCAAACTTCACAAGCTGGACGCCGCGACGGTCTGCGCCGAGGCGCACGCCGCGCCCTGGCTCACCGATCAGCCCCGGACCATGTCAGCCTCGCTGCAACAGCCCGCGGAGGAGATCGACCCGTGCCGCATCAGCACCTCAGGTGGCTACCAGCGGCTGGAGAACCAGCTCTACCGCGTGCAGATCCATGACGGCACGAACTTCCTGTGGTCGCGGGAGAACGGCAGCGTCGTCGCCGGCCTGGTGGCGATCGAGGAAGGCCATGATGCCCAACATGCCCGCCTCGTCATCGATCGAGCAGGACGCGACGGGGAGCTGTCCATTCCCAAAAACGGTGTCGTCGAGGTGACCAGCCGCGACTGGGAGCTGCGCGGCAAGGCCGGCTTCCTCGCCACGGTGGAGACCCCCCAGGACCTGGTGCTGCCGGTTCGCTGGATCGACAAGCCGGCCGTTCCGCTGCCGGACCTCGGCCGCGCGCCCATCGTGCGCCGCTGGGAGGGGCCGCCCCGCGCGGCGGCGGGCACGGCGGAACTCGAAGCCGGTATCCAGGTCCAGTTCGGCGAGACGGGCACGCACCAGATCGGCGCCTACTGGGCGATCCCGGCCCGCGCGGTCAGCCACGCTTACGGAATCACCGGCATCAACGGCACGATCGAGTGGCCGAAGGGCGCCTCGGGGCCGCTGGCGCTGCCGCCGCACGGCCCGGCACATCACCGCACGCCGCTGGCGATCCTGGAACGCTCTCAAGGAGCCGGTCCGGTGACCTGGACGGTGCTGTCGGACTGCCGTCGGCTGTTTCCGTCATCCACACAGCTGACGACCCTGGATCTGGTCGGTGGCGACGGCCAGGAGTCACTGCGCGGGCAGGCCCTGCCTGCACCGGTGCGGGTGTGCGTACGAAACGGCGGCCGGCCGGTGGCGGCAGCCCGAATTCGGTTCAGCACCACCGACCAGGGAGCAGCGCTGGGCAGCACGCAACCGCCGACCGGCCCGCCCCAGCTGCCACCCCAGGCCACCGGTGTAGACGGCGTCGCAGCCGTGTTCTGGCGCCTCGACCCTGCCGGCAGCGCGACGCAGACACTACGAATCTGCCTGCTCGACGACCGTGACAACGAGCTGGCTCCACCGCTGACGGTCACCGGCAGGTTCAACCAGCCGACGCTGCGGCTGCTCGGTGGCGACGGGCAGCTGGCCGGCGCGAGGAACACGGTGCTGCCACAGTTCGTCCACGTGGTCGTCGACAGCCCGGACGGGCCCGTTTCCGGCGTGAAACTCGTGGCCGCGGCGGCGCCCGGAGCAGGTGCCGGCACCCTCGTCGCCGACGTCGTGAAGATGCCGCAACGCCCGCAGACGCTGACCGGCACCGGCGCCTCCACCGTCACCGCCACCACCGCCGGCAACGGATCGGCCAGCTTCTGGTGGCAACCCGGCTTCCCGAACACCGACACCGACGCTCTACAGATCCGCTTCGATGATTCCACCCTCAAGACTGCCCCGCTGCGCGTCACCGCTCAGCTGGCGGCCGCGGCGGCTGGGCTGCCTCAGGGCATGCACATCGAAGCGGTCCGGCTGCGCACCGGAACCCCCAAGCCGCTGCTCAACGACGCGGATGTGTCGGCGGCGGACCTGAAGACCGGCATCGACGTGCTGATCAGCGAGCGGGTCCGTGCAGACTCCGTCAACGGGAAGCCGGTCATGCGTGTCGTGATACAACTGCCGTGGCCCCTGTTCGACGACTTGACGGCCAAATGGAACAGCCCCGCAAAGTTGCTCGGAACGCAGTCGATGGAGCTGCGGGCGACGTGCGACGTCGAGGATGTGACCATCGACGGTAAGCAGAAGTCTCGGCTGCGATGGACACCGGATGCCCAGACCAAGCAGTGGTTGAAGGGCGATGGCGCGGACGTGGGCGGCCTGTGGACCACTTTGGCCAGCGGCAGCATCACCGCGGTTTCCGGCTGGTTCCTGCTCGACGGTTGGGCGGTGTTCTCACAGGATCCGGCCCTGCGTCCGCTCAACTGTCACGCTGTCGCCCTGCCTGACGATACCCGGCCCGGCCGCACGAGCCTCAAACTGCCGACCGACGACGCCGTTACCGGCGGGCAGTTCGTCCAGTGGTTCAAGCTGACGAAGTCGTAGGTTCGTGCGGCGGTTCCATTCGTTCAGGCCGGCTCCGTTCAGCCGGCGTCGTCGGGAACCCGGCCCGACTTGGCCAGCTCCCAGGTGATCGCCGTGGCGATGTGGTCGGCCGTCACCACCTCGGTGTCGGCGGCGGCCAGGTAGGCGGCGTTGCGGGCGATCGACGCGACGCCGCCGCCCGGCACATCCACGGCTGCCAGCTGTCCGGGGTCGATGTCGTGCCGTGGTGTGCGGTCGGGGAACGCCCCGCGCCACAGCACCAGCCGCGCGGCGTGATCGGGGTAGGGAAAGCTGACCACGAGGCCCAGCCGGCGCAGGAACGCCGGATCGAGTGCGGCACGGTTGTTGGTGGTCAGGATGGCCAATCCACGAAACGATTCCAGCCGCTGCAGCAGGTAGCCGACCTCCAGGTTGGCGTAGCGGTCGTGGCTGTCGCGCACCTGCGTACGCTTACCGAAGATCGTGTCGGCTTCGTCGAACAGCAGCACCACGGCGCCGTCGTCGGCGTCGGCGAACAGCCGCCGCAGATTCTTCTCGGTCTCCCCGATGTACTTGCTGACCAGTTGGCTGAGGTCCACGTGCACCAGGTCCACGTCGAGTTCCGTCGCGATGACCTCGGCGGCCAGTGTCTTGCCCGTGCCGCTGGGCCCGGCGAACAGCGCGGTCGTGGCCAGGCCACGGGTGGTGCGGGCGGCGAACCCCCACTCGTCGAGGACGGTGGCGCGGTGGCGGACCTGCGCGGCCAGCGCGTGCAGCTGGGTCAGCTGCGCCGCGGGCAGCACCAGATCGGCCCAGCCCGCCCGCGGCTGCAGCACCGCGGCCAGCCCGGCGAACGATCGGCGGGCGCGCAGCCGGCAAGCGTCCCAGATCGGCACGCCCGCGGCGACATCACCGGCAACCGCGTCCACGTCGGCGAGGGGAAGGTCGAAGGCACCCGCCGCGCCCGCCACCGCGGACGCGGCCTCATCGTGCGCACCCGCTGCCCGGGACAGGACGTCACGCCGCTCGGCCAGGGGCAGCCGCGGCACCGTCACGGGCACGACGTCGGATGCGACGCCGGTCCAGGCAGCGCAGTCCCCGGCGCCGAGCAGCACCATAGGCGTCGGAATGTCACACAGTCCGCGGACGACCCGGGCGACGTCGGCCGGCGCCATGTCTGCCACGTCCACCGCCCAAGCGCATCCGGCCAGAATGGTCTCGCGCTGCATCCGGCGCACCAGCCGCCGCCGCTCCAGCGCATCGCCGGGCAGGTCGGCCGCGGCAACAATCCGCAGCCGGAGACCGGCAGCGTCTGCGGCAGCGGCGGCGACGTCCTTGACGTTGGCCGGCTGCGGTCCCTCCAGCAGCACCAGGCGGTGCGCCGCCCAATGCGTGGCCACCAGCCGCACCGCCTGCTGCAGCGTGTCCGGCAGGTGCTCGCGGGCCGGCATCGGCTTGCTCAATGCCGCCAGGCACGGGTCGGTGCCGGTGAGGCCGGCCAGGTGATGCAGGATGGTCTCGTCGATGACCATGGGGCTGCGTGTGGGCGAATCGGGGTCGCTCAGGTGCACCAGCTGCCAGCTGCGCAGTGGTGCCTGGGGGGTCAGCGCGCTCCAGTGCGGCTGTTGCAGCAGCGACATCGCCGCGCCGAACGAGAGCCGCGGCGAGCCGGTGACCGCGTGCAGCTCCTCGGCGCACTGGGCGACCAGATCGGGCCCGGCCGCGAGAACGAGCACGTCGCGCTCGAACTCGGTCAGGCCCAGGCCGCTGACGAGATTCTCCAGCGCGCTGGCTGAGCTGAGCCGCGTGGCGACCTGGGCCAGCGCTGCCTGCGCCTGCGCCACCGAGGCCAGCGACGGGTCTTGTTGCTCGGCTGCGGCGCGTACGTGCGCGCGCAGCACGCCCAGGGCCGCGAACAGGTAGTCCCGGTTCGCGGTCAGCCAGCTGTCGGCGGCGCTGCTGTCGGTCATGGCGGTGGCAGGGTGAGGGCCGGTGCCGCGTACACCCCGTCGACGGTCTGCGGGACGCTGACCACGCCGTCGACCTGCACCTGGACCAGCCAGGTGCCGTCGGGCACCGCCGAGCGTGCGATGTTCACGACGTCTCGCGGCGCGGCGCCGGGTTCGGGCGCGTCCAGAGGTAATACGAGCAGCTGGTCGGCGCGGTCGGCACAGGCGCCGGCGATGCAGGACAGCTGCACGCTGGCCTGCTGACCTGCCCACAGCGGAGGACTGAGCCGCAGCCGGACATCTTCGTCGACCACCTCGACGGCTCGGAGGTGCGGCCGGATGAGGGCGGCGACGGTATTGGACGCCGCTGCGACCGGTTCCGGCCGGTGCGGCAGCGGCGCGTCCAGGTGGAGCACCTGAACGGTGTGCGCACCGGCGGGGACGTGACCCTCGACCGCGACGACGAGAGTGCCCTGCTCGGCGGGCTCCGCAGCGAGTCTTGCCGGCCCCACCTGAGCCACCGTTCGGGTGGCGTGCAGGTCGATGCCGCGCAGCCGCAGCGTCCGGCCGGTGCCGTCGGCGGCTTCGGCCGACAGCAGCCGCGGGCCGGGCGAGGACCGTACGTCCAACTCGCGGTGGCGCACCGGCAACGCCACGGACGGCATGTCGGGGGCCTCCAACACCACCACCGAGGCGACATACGCCACCGACAGCAGGTAGGACGCTTGGAAGTACACCGACCAGAGCTTGGACAACTCCTCCAGCGACAGCAGCGCGGGCGACAGTTTTACCGGCTCCGGTGCGTCGGCCAGGTCGGCATCGGCCAGGAACTCCAGGTCGCTGCCTGCGGTGCCATAGGCGCGCAGGGCACGTCGCACCAGCTTCGCGGCCAGCACGGGTGTCCTGGCCAGTTCGGTCACCGTGCGGGCGAGCAGTCGCTGGCTCTCCAGTTTCGCGTCGTCGCCGTAGCAGGTGATCAGGTAGTGCAGATCGAGCGTGGCGCACGGGCGGGCGGCCAGCGAGCCGTCGGCACGGCGGGTGGGCAGGTCCCGCCTGCCGTGGGCGTGGTTGTCGCCGATCTGGTAGAGGTAGATGTTGATCCCGGCCGATCCGTTCTCGGTATCGGTGCTGTCGTGCAGTCGGTCGGGTCGTAGTGTGGTCACCTTGGCGCCGCCGACCGGTCCGGGCAGCTCGCATGTCAACGCCCGGGTGAGCAGGAACCGGAGCGTCGAAGTCACCGCCGCGATGGACAGTACGTTGCTCATGCCCACTCCGAGGCACGGCGGGCCGCATAGGTGCCGAGCCGGTCGGCGGCCGACGGGCCGGCCGGCGGGCTGTGCGGCTGAGGTTCGGCACGCCGCGGTTCGGCCGGCCGCACCACCTCCACCCGTCCGATGTTCAGATGGACCCCGTCGCTGTCGTCGAGGCGGTGCTCCCCTGTGACGAGGCGCAGCCCGGCTGCCTCGTGCGGCTCCACGAGTCCGCGTTCGAGCAGCAGCGGGACGAGCTGTGATCTCAGCAGCCCCGGTATGTCCACCGCGGCGGGTGGTGGCGGGTGCGGGTCGTCGCCTGCTGGTGTGTCTGCCGACGGGCCCGGCTCATGCTGCCCGTCTCCGGCATGTGATGTGTCGACCCTGGTCGGCGGTGGGCCGGCAGGCGGAGGGAGCAGCGCCTTGGCGCGGTTTCGGGCCGGGCGGGCGGCTGCCCTGCCGGCGGCGCCCGTGCCGGCCGTGGCACCCGGCTGCGCAGGCCGCGCCGCGAGATGCGGTGTCACCGGCACGGACGGCTGCGGCTGCGCCGCTGTTGTCCCCGCGTCGACATCCGCAGGCTGCAGCGAGGGCTGCTCCCGCGCGATGGTGTCGCTCTGGTGGTCAGCGCCCGGTACGGGCAGCGCCGGCGCCGCTGAAGCGTGGACGTTCTCACCGGGCACGGGGTTCGCCGAGTGGCTGGGGATGGGCGCTGCCGACACGGCATGGTGCGGGGCTGCATCCAGCCGCCGCGGTGTAGTGCTATGAAGATCCGTCGACTCGGCCGGCCCTTCGGATGCTCGGACGACGTGCTTGACGTCGGTACTGCCGGCAGCCTCGGCCGGCGAATGCCGCGCGCGGGCATCGGCGGGGCGGGCAGCCCCGCCTGCATTCGGCTCTGGCGGCTGCGCTATCGCACCACGCTCGGATTCGGGCTCGTCAGGCACCACCTTCGGGCGGATCGGCGCTGCCGCCGCCGGCCAGGTTGCCGAGAGGGGCGGATCGAGGGCGGCTTCGTCGCCGCTCGGTCGAGCACCCGCCGTGCCGAACCGGTCGGGCGTCAGCGTCTCGGCGGGCGCCTCGGCCATCGGGACGCGGTCAAGCGGCACATGCTCGGGTGGTTCGCCGGCCGGCTCGTCGGACGGCCAGCCGACGGTCGGTTCCTCCGGCTCGAAGCGGGAGCTGACCCGCAGCGAGAGGGCGCACGGCTCCGATCCCCTCGCCCGCGCTGCTATCCGGGCCAGAAAGGTGTCCATCGTTCGCCCCTGCTCTCACCTCGGCGTCTCATGAACCCACCAGCGCCAGGTAGGACCTCCTGCGTCTGGCCGACATCGCCAGCACCGAATCCTCGCTCCAGCCGTAGGCGCCGGCGAGGGTGGCCACTTCGCTCAGCAGCCGCGGCGCGGCCGCATCTATCCGCTGCCACAGCAGCGCGGCGACGTCGACGCCGGCACGGATGTCGCTGCCGCAGGCCGGGCAGTTCATGCTGAGCGTCACCGCCGCGGCCCCGGCCAGTTGCCGGGCCGCCGTGTCGACCAGAGCCAGATCGCCATCGCCCAGCTGATCAGGCGTCACGGGACGGCCGTCGGGCCAACTGGCACAGGCCGATACGAGCGCCGGCACGGCTTGCTGCTCCGGCAGGCCGCGCACAGCCAGCAGGTCGCGCACGGTCAGCGCAGACACAACAAGCTCGCCCGCGCCTGTCCTGACGCCAAGCGGTGCCACGTCCCTCGTGGGCTGGGCGCCGCTGATCCCGGCCTCGCTCAGGTCGATCTGCGCTTCCAGCAGCTCACCGCATTCAGGACAGGGCACCAGGCCGGCCACGGCGGGGCCGAACATGTCGGCGTAGACCTCGGCGGCCAGGGCCGCCACGTCGCCCAGTGGCAGGTCGAGGACGTCGGCGACGTCGGCGGCCGCACCTGCGTGGTGCACGAGCACCGCGCCTCGCGCCGCCGGTGGCGACCCCGCTGCCGCCTCCCAGCCGCGCAGCAGGCTACGAGCGTCGAGCATGGCTGCCACTACTCCGGGTAGGAGAGCTCTTGGGGCTCGGCGACCGCGAAGTCCCGTTCCCAGCCTTCGTTCTCCAGCTTGATCGACTGGATGGCCACGGCATTGGCGTTGGCGTCGAGGTCTGGCAGCGCCTGGTACTCCGACACCCAGCACCGGTACACCTTGTAGGCGATGGCCAGCTGACCGGCCTCGTTGTAGACCTCGATGATCACGTCCTTGCGGAAGTCCTTGAGCGAGATCTCGCTGCCCAGCCCAGAACCCCAGTTCCAGACCTTGCTGGCCCATTGTTCGAAGTCTGCGTCGTGGGTCACGCCGCGTTCCAGGACGATCGCGTCGTATTCCGAGCGTCCCGGAGATTTGCGGCTGCTGCTGGGGTCACCACCGTGCCGGTGGCGCACCACCTCAGTCGACCGTTTGAGCGCGCCGACCTTGCTGATGCCGGCCACGTGGCGGCCGTCCCAGCGGACCCGGAACTTGAAGTTCTTGTACGGGTCGAAGCGGGTCGGGTTGACGGTGAACTCGGCCATCGCCGTCCTCCTACGTGGTGGCTGCCGATGTCTTCTGCTGGATGCCGATCACGACGAACTCCGCCGGCTTGAGCGGCGCGAACCCGACCATGATGTTGACCACGCCACGGTCGATGTCGTACTGCGTCGTGGTTTCGGCGTCACACTTGACGAAATAGGCGTCGCGCGGGCTGCTGCCCTGGAACGCGCCCTGCCGGAACAGGTCCTGCATGAACGCCCCCACCGACAGTCGGATCTGACCCCACAGGGGTGCGTCGTTGGGTTCGAACACCACCCACTGGGTGCCCCGGTAGAGGCTGCCTTTCAGGAACAGCGCCAGCCGCCGGACCGGGACGTAGCGGTATTCGTCGGCCAGGCTGTCGGCGCCACGCAGCGTCCGCGCTCCCCACACGACGCTTCCGGCATCGCGGAAACTCCGCAGGCAGTTGAGCCCTCGCGGGTTCAGCCGACCGTTCTGCTCGTCCGTCAGGGGCACCGACAGCCCGCTCACTCCGAGCAGGCCGGCGTCGATACCCGCCGGCGCTTTCCACACGCCGCGGGTGGCGTCGGTACGCGCCATGACGCCGGCTACCGCACCGCAGCCCACGAACTGCCCCACGGCACCGCCGCGTTCGGGGTCGGCCTGGCGCAACCGGGGAAAGTAGAGCGCGGCGTTGCGCATCTGCACGCCCGCCAGACCGGCGGTGTCGGTGACCCACGTCGGCAGGGTCTCGATCGTTGCCAGTGCCGGCGGATCGACCAGGAGCATCGCGTCGCGATCGGTGCACAGTGCCAGTGCCTCGGACCAGATCTCGGCCGGCACGTCGCCCTGTGGGCTCGAGGGCGGCAGGCACAGCAGGTTGAACAGGTCGACCTGCCGCAAAGCGTCGATGCCAGGCCCGGACTCATTTGCCCGGTAGTCGTCGGCCTGCAGTTCGGATCCGTCATCGCCGAAGTCGGGTGTGGCGACCTCGTAGACGGCCTCGCCCGGCCGGTCGTCGGGCAGTTCGCCGCTGACGCGGACGAGGCGCGATCCTTCCAGGACCAGATCGATCCGCCGCGGGCCGTCGCTGACGGTGACGTTGTTGAACTGCTCGAGGGCACGCGGCTCGGCCTGCGGCCCCTCCCACACGGTCAGGTCGAAGTACGACCCGGCCGCCTCCCCCAGCTCGGCCGAGTCGGCCGATCCGGGATGGGTGACCTTGACCTTGATGTCGTTGCCCCAGCTTCCCGGCCCGTACGCTTGCAGCGGTAGCCCTCCGGCGTTGAGCGTGGCAGTGAGCGCACCCCCGTCCAGCCGGACGATCTGTGCGGCGCTTCCGCCGTTGCGGAAGTAGTCCCGCACCGCGTAGCCCAGGCCGCTCTCGAGCCACAGCCCGCCGAAGGTCTGCTCGTACTCCGACCAGCTGCCTACAGCCACTGCCACCCCGGTCGGCCCCCGCCTGGCACGGCCCACAAACGCGGTGATCGACGTGCCGACCCCGGTGATGGTCCGGCTGCCACTGGCAAGTTCGGTGACATGCACACCCGGATACGTCAGCGTCAACGCCATGACGGCTCCCTCCCTCGATACGGGGCACCTGCCGACCACGATGCCGGGTAGGTGTCACCGCCCCGTCACCACTCCGTCAGCACCCTGAACGCGCCGGCAGGCGCTGAGTCGGCGACGGTGAGCAGCCACCCATCCGCTTGCCTGCAGGCAGGCGCTGCGCGTGACAGCGTGGTGACGTCCGGCTGACGACCGCTGCGCAGGATGGAAGCGCGCTGACACCAGATGGTGTGGCACCGCATCCGGGAGGTCACGATGGTCGACATTTCGCTGAAGTCGTCCGTGCAGGTACGCGGCGGCCCCATGTTCGCCATGGCGGCGACCATGGAGCCGACCTCATACACGCTCGCCACCGTGAACGTCGCCAAGAACACCAGCAAGGAGGTACCGCTGCTGGCGAACGAGGGCGTCCCGATGCTGTTGGCCATCCGGGCATACGACGCCGAGGGCAAGAAGGCCACCATCGGGGTCACCCCGAAGAAGGACGGTCAATCAGGTAAGAAACTGAACGTCGTCGGCAATCTCCTGCTGGCGCACTCCGGGGCGCTGGACGCGCTCGTCACCGGCGGGCCGCGGTCGGTGACCGTGGAGAACGCCGGCGACAAGCCCGTCGTCGTGGAGATCCTCGCCGGCCTGGCTCCGGCCCCGGACACCGGCCCGGACCCGGGGCCGGGCCCAGGCCCTGACCCAGGTCCAGGCCGCACCCGATAGCCGGCTATGACGACGACCTGTACACCAGGCGTTCCAGGTCAGCGGTCGGAGTCAGTCCGAGCTCGTCGGCAAGCTGCAGGCGAAACGCCTGAAAGTGCCGCATCGCCTCGGCGACGTTCGACTCGGCCAGAAACGCCTCTATCAACACGCGCGTGGCGCTCTCTCGCAGCGGGTCCATCCTGACCGCCGCCAATCCCGCCTCCACCGCCTCACCATGGCGACGCTGGGCGGTCAGCCGCACGGCCAGCGCCTCCAGGGCATGCAACTGCAACTGGCGCAACCGCTCCCGCTCGAAGATCACCCAGTCGTCGTACCAGCCTGGCAGCAGCTCACCGACCAGCACACACGACGGCGAGGGAAGCGCAGCAGCGTCCGGGCGGTCTGCGGCCCGCCGGTGACCTCCCTCTACCAGCCGCCACGCCAGCGTCTGGAAGTTCGCGACGTCAGTGTCCACCGCGGGGCCGATGGCCAGGGTGTCCCGGCCGGACAGCAGACCGGGGGCGATCCGGTGCAACCGCCACAGCAGCGTGCGCAGCCTGGCCTGAGCCTTGTCCTCCAAGGTTTCCGGCCAGAGGGTGCCGACGATCTCCGCACGGCTGCGCCGGCCGCGGATGCACAGGAAGGCGATCAGCCGCCCCGCGGCCGGCTGCTGCGTGACCGGACAGCCGTGGTGCTCCATGTGGAAGCCCTCGAACAGCCGCAACCTGAAGTCGGGACGGGCGCCCGAGCCTTCGCCCTGGCCGCCGACGTCCGTCTCGACGGTGGAAACACTACGTGGCATCAGCTGGCTCCTGGGTGGTACCGCAACCGGGCGAAGGGCGGCCGGTTCAGCACTGAGGCCACACCCTGATCACTAATTCGCGTCACCATGACCATCGGCAGCCGCCGGGACGACACCGCGAACTGCCCGCTCGTCTCGGCGGCTTCCCACGACCGGCCGCTAGCCTGCATGGACGGGCTGCTCGCTCAGCTCGACGGGTGCGGTGTACACCTGGTGTGTCGTCATGGACCGGAAAATGATCGAGCGCCATGGCGGCTGCCAGACCGGTAGCCCGTTGTGCGGCACCGGAGCGGCGACGACGGTGAAGTCCAGCGCCACCGAGGTCGTGCGGTGTTGCAGGGTCACGGTGTGCACGCCGATCCCGAGATCGGCCGCGGTGGCCGCTGGTCCCATTCCCATGACGTCGTCGTCGACGATCCAGACGAGCTCGCTGGCCTCACCGTCGCCATCGAGGTGACCGGCCAAGCTCACGCGAACTCCCTTGGGTATCCGCGCCCCGGCCGGCGGGGAAGTGATCACCGGCACTCCCGCCTGCGGCGGCAGGAACAGGCCGCCCTGTGTCGTGGTCGCCTCGCGGACACCGTCGAAGTAGCTCACCTCGAGTCGGCACCCCTCACCGCCGGGTAGCCTCGTCAGGTCGAGGTCGAGGATCGCGGGTTCACCCGCGCTGAGGTTGACCATTCCGACCGGCACGGGGGGCCGGCCCGGCGGCGACCACGTGCCGACCAGGTACGCACCGAAGCCAGGCTCGGGTCCGTCGATCTGCACGGGGACCCGGACGTGCCGGCGCGGCAGTCGCGGCCCCAGCGGCTCGACCAGACGGACGGCTGCCGGCTTGGGAACCGTACGACGCAGCACGTCCCTGCCACAGTCGCGGACTGCGACCGACGCGGTGCCCCCCGGCAGTGCCAGGACGGCGCTGAAGTTCTGAACGGGCCTCACGCCGCAGGCCGGGGCGGACAGCGTCAGGACGCCCGGGGCACGTGCGAGTGTGTGGCCGCTGTGGTCCAAGGCGGCGGCCCCCCAGCCCGCCTCGCCATCAGGATCCGGAACACCCGGCGGCGGCTTTTCCGGCTCGGCAGAACTCCACCAGCCGGTCGTGAACGCGCCGCCGCAGTCGACTCTGCCCGTCACACGTACGTACTGCATGGGCATTCCTCTCGCTACGGTCCTACCTTGAGGAAGATGCGTCGCCAGCGTTCCGGCGTCATCCAGCTCTTGCCCCAGCAGAACGTCATGACGTCGATGCCATTGGGCACCGTCTTGTTGCTGTACGTGTCCCAGCCGGTGACGACGAGCTTGCCTTCATCGGGGAACGACGACGGCTCTTCCGGGTTGTGCGCGGCACCGCACAACCCGAGGTCGCGCTGGTCGAACATGTGTCCGATGCCGTGGGCGGCGAGCGCGGCGCTGGCTTCCGTGGAGCCGGTCCACGGCTGCGAGCCCTGGTTGACGACCGAACCGACCCCGGGAGGGCCGACGACCAGCCAGATCTCGTTGCGCCAGTCCGCCGTCGGCGTCCCTCCACGTTCCTGGATCATGTCGGCGATGTAGTCGGAGCTGGGGCGCGCCGGATCGTTGTCGAGCACCACGATCTCCGGATCGGGGATCGGGAGCATCGCCACAGCGGCACGGATGGCCGCCACCGCTTCCTGGGTCGTGGGTGTCGGCTGGTCGTCAGCAGTGTGCCGTCGGTATCGGATGCGCACCCGCCGCCGGTGGTGGAACTTCGCCACCCTGCTCGCGGCGACCGTCCAGGACTGCTTCGGCGCGGAGGCGACCACCGTCGCCTCGAGTGTCACCTCCGACTTGCACCAGTCGGCGGGCATCACCACGTTGAAGGTCGCCGGCAGATTGCCCTGGGCGACCCACTGCTGATAGTGCTCGACCGAAGAGAAAGGCGGGCCCGACGGCAGGGTGATGCTGGTCATCGGCGGATCCTGCGCGGTGGAGGTCCCGGGCAGCAACGTTCCCGACAGGGACGGATGACCGTGATTGATCACCCGAAGCGTGGCCACCGCCGACAGTTGCTCGCCGACGGGCACCTGCGCGACGGCCGGCCACCAGTCGATACGGACGACCGTGCGCTTCTCGGCCACCAGCGGGATCGACCGGCCGGTGGCCGGAGACAGTGCCTCCGCGCCACCGGGGTTCACAAGATCGACGTCACCGCCCGGCAACGATTGCAGCACCGTGATCGTCGGCCCCTGCTGCAAAGCCGCACCGGTGACCACCAACCGCAGCGGCACGCTGCGTTTCCCGCAAACGGTGTTGCCGGCCTCGACGGTGAACTGCAGGATACTGGGCTGCGACGGTGCGAGCAGCCGGACCTGGCCCTCGCGTCCTGCCACGCCCTCGGCAGGATGCCCGGCGGCCTGCAGAACCTGCGTACTGACCGCGTCCACCGCCTTCAGCGCGCCGGTCACGGAGTTCGCCGACTTCCACACGATCCAGAACTCTTGGCCGGCTTGCAGGTGCAGGGCGGTATCGCTCCACGCGGGCACTGCTGTTCCGGACAGATTACGGGTTACGGCCGCCGTGATCAGCGGCAGGCCGAGGTCGACCTTCGCGGCCGGCGTCGGAGTCGGAGTCGAGGCATACGGCGGCCAGGCCAGCGGCCGTTGCGGTGGCCCCCAGCCCGGGCACCCTGCCGCACGCATCGCCTTGATGATCTGGTCGTTGGCGATATTGGCCCACCGGTTGAAGGCTTGGATGTAGTCGAGATCGGCGAATGCCACCGTACCGCCCACGGAACCGGGCGGCAGCTCGGCGTTCACCAGCGTGTTCGACCAGCTGAGAACCTTCGCCACGCGGTAGCGGACGCTGCCCGTGGTCCGGTCCCACCAGGGGGCTATCACCGACAGACCCGGTGGCCTGACCGACCCGAATCCGCTGCCGTGAATGGCCACCTTCGGCTGGTCGGCGCAGGGATCGTTGGTCACCACCGAGGTGATGCCCGTCGTGGACATCACCACATTGGGTTCTGGCGGCGGTGGATTGCTGTCCAGGATATTTTCGGTCGTCTCCCCGAGCAGCCTTATGCACTCGAGCGACGGCCGACCGAGAAGGTTGATGCGCTCAGACAGTTGTGACAACGACGCCCAAGCCGCGGATCCCACAGCGAACTCGTCCCGAGCACCGTCGAACTCGGTTCCGGCGGCGCCGTCATCAGACGGGCGAGCCGAGATGGACCGACCAGGAGCGTCAGCTTCGGCGTTGTGATCAGCGGCGCCATCTCCGAGCTGGTCGAGCAATTGCGTCTCGGCCGCAGTGGCCACGTTCGACAGCGCACCGACCACCAGCGCGCCCTGCATACCGGTGAGACGGGCGGCCACCCCCAGAACGAGGTTGACTCCGCAGCTGTCGACCAGCCCGTTGCCGTCGGATTCGGCTCCACAGCACGGGTCGTGCCGTGGGCCGCCGGGTTCTGCTTCCGCAGCTGCGTGAGTCTCGGCATCCGCATCGCGCTGGTACGTGAAAGCCTCGGAGCCGACAAGCCACGGTGCTTCAGCGAGCAGCGTTCCGATGCTCTGCCGGAAAGCCTCCTCAGCCTCCGGGGCACCCCGGTGGACTTCGCGCGCCTGGGCGCCAAGCCGGTCCAACATTCGGTGCGCGACCAGGTCAGGATGCTCCAACAACGAGTCCGGGCTGAACCCACCGGCGGTGGTCCACCGCACGGCCGGATCCCAGCGGACGGGCCATGTCCACGATTGGTCGATGTCCGCCATGATGCCCCTTCCATTTCGGAGTTCAGGAACATCGTATTTCGGATTAGTCCGGTATGCGCCGTCTCTAGCAAAAAACCGCAGCTCAGGTCATATCGTCCGACGCGAAGTGCCATCGGCACCGCGTACGGGCCGGCAGTGAACCAGGACGGATCAAGGCCAGTCATCGCCCCCACGCCTCAAGCGCCCGGTTCACGACCCCGCGTAGGCCGCAGGAAGGCAAGGGCCGTCTCCAGGCCCGCTCGGCTTCCTGAGTGCACACCTCACCGGCTGCCAACTTGCGGGAACGCAACGCACCCTCCGCCGGCTCGCCAGGGTGCTTCATCGCCGAGGCGGCGGAAGCGGGAAGATCGCCCGCACGGCGAACGGGAACACTCCTCGGCCGAACATGCGCCCTGCGGCGTAGTTGTCCAGTTGCATGAGGCAGATGTTGCCGAGGTACACCGACTCCTCGAGCGGCGCCGGAAGGGCGAGTTCGAAATCCAGCCTCTTGATGCCGGGCGGAAGCGGAAACTTGTGCGGGTCGCCTTCGGCGAGGCCCGGGTATTCCGGCCGGGTGAGTCTCGGGAAGCGGCTGTCGACATTCGCCAAGAAAGTGTCGACACCGGAATCGATGTTGCCGGAGCCGACCCATACATGGACGAACACCTTGGGAGTCGGGTATTCCACCGAGTCGTGGATGAACAGCCGCAGATCGAGCTTACCGCCGGGTGGTGCGCCCTTCCTCCAGCCGTACATCGTGAGAAAAGGATCCGTGGACGTCGCGAGACGCCGCTCCACCTCGTCCGCGGGCATTGCCGAAAAGTTTTCGTCGTTGGCGAGGGCGTCCTTGCGCTCCCGCTCGATGAGATCCAGCACGCTCTCGGCATCGTGACTGGCTTTCGTGGTCGTTCTCCCCATTGCCGTCAGCCTTCTTCCGATCGTTCCACATCGAAACCCGAAGCCAATCGCCGCGGCGAGGGCTCGAGACGAGCGTAGCGGGGCTACTACCTGCACATATGGGGAAACAACGGTGGCCTCGCGCGCCCCCACACCGGGATGTGCAGGAAATCTGGGCGAAAACGATGAACAACCGCGTTGGGGACGCGACGTGGAGCTGTGAACAACGGCGTCAGGCCGTGGGAGACCGTGGGACAATGATCATATGTTCGGCGAAGGGGGGCACATGGCCGAACACGCGGAGCGCCCAGTACACCGCCCTCCCGCCACCTGGCGGAGCAAGCGCCAGCGAGCGGAGAGCGAGCCGTGTTGCGCACGCGTGCCGTCGAGCGCGTCGCGCGACCAGGCGACGGGGTCGACGATGGACAGCCCGTTCGCGTACGACTTCAGCCGCGTCCGGATTCAGGATGGCACGGCGGCTTCGGAGCGCTCGGCGGGTCGGGCGTTCGAGGTGAGTCAACCGGACGATCACGCAGAGCGGGCCGCCGAGGCCGCAGCGGAGGCCGTCACGGCAGCCACGACCGCTGCGGTGAGGCCCGATCGCCTCCAGCGCACACCGATGCGGCCCGGCTCTACGGCGGCCGGCGCGCCGGCCGGGGTCAGCGCGGGCCTGGCGTCGCATGGGGCACCGCTGGACGCGATCATCCGCGATGAGATGGAGAGCAAGTTCGGCTTCGACTTCGGCCAGGTGCGTGTGCACACCGATTCCACCGCGGCCCGTTCTGCCGCTGCCGTCAGTGCACGCGCCTACACGGTCGGCCGCGACGTGGTCTTCGGGGCCGACCAGTACGCCCCGCAGACCGCCAGCGGGCAGCGGCTCCTCGCACACGAACTGGCCCACACGGTCCAACAGGCTGACGGCCCACCGCGGCTGAACCGCGACGTCGACCCGGCTGCCCTGGAACAGTGTGTCGCCGAGCTCGGTGGCAGCCCGTCCTACCGCGATGGCGGCATAGCCCAGCCCGAGGAGCTGGAGCGCTACCGGAAGGAGTGCCAGCGGCGCCTCGCGCCGGTCGCGCCTGCCATCTCGGCGATCGACAACCTGCTCCAGGCCTGGGAGTACGCCAAGCCCCAGCTCAAGCCCGAAGTGGTCAAGGAGGTCGAGAACCTCTTCACACGGCAGTCGATCGCAGCAATGGCCGCGTTCGCCGCGCTCTATGCGGGGGCGCAGTTCACCCCGGTCGGCTGGATCGCGGATGCGTTCGCCCTTACCCTGCTCACCCTCACGGTGATCGTCGTGGGCGCCGCCGCCTGGGACATCCTCAAAGAACTCTCGACATTCCTGTCCGTTGTCAACGCCACGACGGACGACGAGAGGCGCGAGGCAGGGAACGCGCTTGCCCGGGCCCTCGCCAAGGGCGGCGTGGCCATCTTCGTCGCCCTGGTGGCCCACACCTACAAGGGCGTGGCCCGCCCCGGCCCGCCGACGCAGACCGCAGTCGTCGAAGTGGTCGCCGTGAACGGGGCACGGATACGGACCGCGGTGACCGTCGGCGAGGCGGTGGAGGCATCCCGCGCGCAGAAGATCGCCTCGTACGCGATGACCGTGCCACCGCCGGGCGGTCACGAGCCGTCGTCGCCGCAGCAGTCGTCCAGCGGGGGCGGGTCCGGGGGCAAGGAACCGGCCGGGCGTGAACCTGCCTCACCCGAGGGCGGCCCAGGACGCGTACCCGGCGGGTTCTCGCTCGGGCGCGTCGGCTACGGCGAAGGCCCCATGAGCCGGCTGGCCCAGCGGCTGCGCCTGGCGCAGGGGTTGCGCCGGGGCGGCAACGTCGCCGTATTCGAGTTCGACAACCTCCCGCAGGGTTTCCAGAAGATGCTGACCAACCTGGGCGGAAGGAATGTCAGTATCGAGGGCAACCGCGTCGCCTTCCAGAACGTGGCCGGTGCGGCTCATTCGGAGCAGCTGGCCCATCAGCTCATCACGCAGGGTCGCAAGGCCGGATACACACTGACCGTGCGTCGGATCTACACCGAGTACAACCCCTGCTCGCAGTCATGCCTTCCGTTGGTTCGGCGTCAGTACCCGTCGGCAGAGGTGTCCTACTCGTTCCTCTGGGAGCTCTGGGGCCGGGAGACCCCGGACCGCAACGCCGCAGTGGAGCGTTTGTTCGAGTCGAACCAGCGGTGAGGAGCGTCGGCGCCGGGAGTTCTCGGACCGCAACGCCGCCGTGGAGCGGCTGTTCAAAGCCGGGCTGTCTTCGCCCCACGAGACGCACCTGCCAGGGACCTGCAGTCAGCTCGGCCGTTCGAGGTCCTTGGTGTCTTTGGCCTGTTGTGCCTGGTGGCGCAGTAGTTCGCCGGGGGCGCCGTTCGTGCCGCCCGGCTCTTCGGTCAGCGCGCTGCTGGACAGGTCGGGTCTCAGTTCGGGTCCGATGAAG